>NZ_CAUQPH010000003.1:0-82613 GCF_963519925.1 uncultured Stenotrophomonas sp.
CCCCGGGGGCGGGTTGTGGGCCCGCCGCGCGATGGGCTGTTTTTCGTCGGGTGCCCCTCCCGCCGGCCGCCCGACGGGTGAGGTCCCGCGGGGGGCGGCCACCGCCCCCCGCTACCGGGTCTTCGACGCGATGAGCCGTTCCCGGTAGCGCCGGCCGTTGGCCGGCCCAGGCGTCACCGTGTCGCGCTCGACGCCCCATCCACCGCCCGACGACCCAACGCCGGATCATCGGTGAAGAATGCATCGATGCCGGTCGCCAGGTAGGCCCGGATCTCCGCCACCGAGCCGTCCGGATGGCGTGCATTGGCCTCGCCCTTGCGGAACTCGGCGGCCATGAACGGGTTTTCCGGGCGGAAGGTATACGGCACCACGAGCAGGCCGGCGGCATGCGCATCGCGTACCAGCGTGGTCGGCGTGCCGAGGCGACCGGTGGCATCCAGCGGAATCACCATGCGCAGGTTGGGGCCGATGCCATCGGCATAGCCGGCGATCTGGTCCAGCCCGGCCGGGGTGATCATGTCGGCATAGCGCTGGCTGCCCTTGGCCGCCAGCACATCGCCCGGCTGCTGCTTCGGGTCGCCCAGCAGCTGCAGCAGGCGGATGTTGCTGTCGCGCCCCAGCGTGCTGCGCAGGTAGCGCAGGTTGCCCACTTCGAACGACTGGATCGTCACCGGGGCCACGCGGGTATACGGGTTGGCCTGCAGGGTTTTCACCAGCAGGTCTTCCATCGGCAGGCCGATGCCCTTGAAGTAGGTGCCGTGCTTGATCTCCGGCACCAGCCCGATCCCGCGCCCGGCGCGGCCGGCCTGCTGGACCAGGAAGGTGATGATCTCGTCCAGCGTGGCAATGCGGAACTGGCCGTCGAACGCGGTGCTGCGCAGCTGCGGCAGCCGCTCGCGGGCGTACAGCGTTTTCAGCTCGGCCAGGGTGAAGTCTTCGGTGAACCAGCCTTCGACGCGTTCGCCATCGATGGTCTTCGTGGTTTTGCGCTCGGCGAACTCGGGATGCGCGGCCACGTCGGTGGTGCCGCTGATCTCGTTCTCGTGTCGCGACACCAGCACGCCGTCCTTGGTCATCACCAGGTCCGGTTCGATGTAGTCGGCGCCATCGGCAATGGCCTGCGCGTACGCGGCCAACGTGTGCTCGGGCAACAGCGCACTGGCGCCGCGGTGACCGTACACCGCCGCCTTCGACGCGGGAGGAGGGGATTCAGCGCTCATGGCCCCCGATGGTGCCACGGCCAGCGACAACAGCAACGCACAACCCCACGACGACTTCGACACTGCACACCCCTGTTGGTACCGCCCGCCGAATCGGCTGGGCCGGAAAAGACGTGCGGCATTGTGACAGTGCGGTGTTACAGGGGAAAGAATGCTTGTAAATGCAGCCCGCGCGTCACTTCCCGATACAGAAGCTCGAGAAGATCCGCCCCAGCAGGTCATCCGCGCTCATCCGCCCGGTGATCTCCCCCAGCGCCTCATGTGCCAGGCGCAGCTCTTCGGCGGCGAGCTCCAGGTGCTCATGCACCAGTTCGGCTTCGGCGCGCTCGGCATGCCCGATCGCCACGACGATCGCTTCCACATGCCGGGCGCGGGCGGAGAACTCGCCTTCCACGCTGTCGCCGGCGCTGCCGCTGGCCAGTTCGCGCAGGCGCGTGTGCAGCCGTTCCAGGCCCTGGCCGGTAGCGGCCGAGACATGCACGACGTTGTCATCGATATCCGCGGGCAGCGTCTCCAGCAGGTCGCTCTTGTTGTGCACCCACAACTGCAGCGGCACCTCGGCAATGGCGTCGGCCACCGCCGCATGGCCGGCCTGCGGCTCCCGCGCATCCAGCACGATGATGGCCAGGTCGGTGCGCTGCATTTCGGCGCGCGCGCGGCGCATGCCCTCGCGCTCGATGGCGTCGCCGCCCTCGCGCAGGCCGGCGGTGTCGACCAGGGTCAGTTCCAGCCCGTCGATACGGATGGTTTCGCGCAGGGTGTCGCGGGTGGTGCCGGCGATGTCGGTGACGATGGCGCGTTCGCTGCCGGCCAGGGCGTTGAGCAGCGAGCTCTTGCCGGCGTTCGGCGGACCCACCAGCACGGCGTGCAGGCCATCGCGCAGGCGGCGGCCGCGTTCGGCGTCGTCGCGCAGCGTCGCCAGCGCCAGCAACACGTCGCCCAGTCCCTGGCGAACCTGGTCGCCGCCCAGGGTGTCGAGCGGTTCGTCGGCGAAGTCGATGGCGGCCTCGACATGGATGCGCAGCCGCACCAGCTGTTCGCCGGTGTCCTCCACGCGGCGTGAGAAGACGCCGTCCAGCGAACGCCGGGCGGCGCGCGCGGCGCGGGTATCGCTGGCGGCGATCAGGTCGGCGATGGCTTCGGCCTGGGCCAGGTCGAGCTTGCCGTTGAGGAAGGCGCGTTCGCTGAACTCGCCGGGCCGCGCCTGCCGCGCACCGAGCGCGATGCAGCGGCTGGCCAGCTGCTGCAGCACGACGGGGCTGCCGTGGCCCTGCAGTTCCACCACGTCTTCGCCGGTAAAGCTGCGTGGACCGGGGAAATACAGCGCGATGCCGTCGTCCAGCACCTCACCGGCGGCATCGCGGAAGCGCGCGTAATGTGCGTGCCGAGGTTGCAGGGCCGGGCAGCCCAGCGCACGCGCGATGCGCAGCGCCTGCGGGCCGGACACGCGCAGCATGCCCACGCCGCCGGCACCAGGCGCGGTGGCGATGGCAACGATGGTGTCGGTGGCGGCGTTCATGGTTTAGAGCTTCTCCAGCTGCGCGCGGGCCTGGGCAGCGCCGCTGCCCTGCGGCTGCAGCGCCAGGTACGTGGTGTAGGCCTGCCTGGCCTTGTTCTTGTCGCCGGCGTGGAAGTAGGCATCGCCCAGGTTGAGGTGGGCCACCGCACGGGACGGGTCGATCTTCAGCGTGTTCTCCAGCCAGCGCGCCGCTTCAGCGTAACGCTGCTGGCGGTAGTAGACGAAGCCGAGGTTGTTGGCGGCCTGGGCGAAGTCCGGGCGCAGCTTCAACGCCTCGGTGAATTGGGCCACCGCCTCGTCATAGCGCTTCTCGCGGTACAGCTGCAGGCCGCGGTCGTTGGCCTGCTGCGCGCGCTGGCGGTCGGAGGTCGGCACGGCTACCGGCACCACCAGCGTGCTCTTGCCGCCCTGCAGGTCGGCCACGGTCACCGGCGCCTCGCCAGGCGGTTTGGCGTCCTGCGCGGCATCCACCCGGTTGTTGAGCGCGATCGCGTCGGCCGAGAGCTGGCGGGTATCGGCGTTGAGGTATTCCTGGCTGTCGGGCACCTGGAACACGAACTCACCGCCCTGCGAGCCGGGCAGGCTGCCGAATGCCGGGGTCTGCCGCGATACCGCCGACACCGCCGGTGCCACGTAGGCGGCCAGCTCGGTGCCGGTGATCAGGCCGTCGCCATTGAGGTCGCCCTTGCCGGCCAGCGCCTGCAGCAGCACCCAGGTAAATACCGAGTGGCCGTTCGGGCCGCTGTCGGCCACCTGCTGGTCGCTGCCGCCGGCGGTGAGCATCTGCCGCGCGCTGCGCTTGGCGTTCTCGCGCAGGAACGCGGACGACGAGGGGCCGCCGCGGGTCAGGCCGAGGCCGCTGTAGCAGGCGTCCATGATGAACATCACGTGCTTGGCCTGCATGCTTTCGGCGATGTTCTGGATGTCGGTCATCGCGATGGCGTCGGTGGCGAACTCATTCGGCTCCGAATCCACCGGGATGATGTAGCCCAGGTCGCGCCCTGACGCCAGCCGGCGCGTGGCGCCATGCCCGGCGAAGAACACGAACACGCGGTCGTTGCGACCGGTGCGGTCATCGGCCAGGCGGTCGTGGAACGCGGCCAGGATGTTGTTGCGGGTGGCCTGTTTGTCCTTCAGTACGATCACCTGCGAGGACGGGAACTTGAACTGCCCGGTCAGCGTATCGGCGATGGCCTGCGCATCGTGGCTGGCGTATTCCAGCCGCGGCCACTTGGCGTACTCGTCGATGCCGATCACGATCGCCCACGACGTCTCGTAGCCGGTGGTGACCGTGGCTTCGCTGGCGGCGGCGCTGCGCGGGCGGCTGACGGTGAACTCGCGGCCATTCCAGCCGGCAAACTGGTAGCCGTCTGCAATCAGCCGGTCCAGGATCTGCGGCAGGGCCTTCACCGCGCGGTCGTGGATGTCGTGGAACAGGATGATGCCGCGCTGCTCCTTCTGCACCTGGTCCAGCACGCGCTGCACGATCGATTCCGGTACCGGGTCGGCCCAGTCCATCGAGTCGATGTTCCACATGATCGACTTCAGGCCCGCCTCGTTGAGCAGCTGCAGGCCTTCGGCGTTGCGCGCGCCGTACGGGAAGCGGAACAGCGGCGCGCGGCGCTTGTCCACGTCCTTCAGCAGCGTATCGGTGGCCAGCACCTGTTGGCGCAGTGCGGCGCCGGTGGTGCGCGACAACTGCGCGTGGGTCAGGCTGTGGTTGCCCACCGCGTACCCCTGCTCCATCAGGTTGCGGCTGATCCCGGCCATCGGCGCGAGCTTCACGCTGCCATCGGCGTGCACCTCGCCCAGGTTGCGGCCGACTTCGAAGAACACCCCCGGCACGTCGTAGCGCTTCAGGATCGCCGCCACTTCGTCGGTATAGGCCTTGTGCGGACCGTCATCGAAGGTGAGCACCACCGTCCTGGGCGGCAGGTCGCGGCCGAAGATTTCGCGCTCGCTGTCCTTCATCGACATGGGGTACGGCTCGATCACCCCGTAGTCGCGCAGGATCGCCTCGCGGCTGTACTGCTTGTGCAGATGGGCCAGGTAGTCCTCCCACTTCTCGCGCTTGAGCGTGATCGCGCGGGTGCGGTCGAAACGGCTGAAGATGCTGGTGATTTCCTGGTTGTAGTTGCGTTCGATCTCATCGAGCGCGTCCAGGTCTTCGCCAATGCGCTGGTGCAGCTTTACCGCCGGCAGCGAGGAGTCCGCGCCCACGCGCTCGTGCAGGTCGCGCAGCACTTCGCGGAACGCCAGGCGGTCGGCGTCGTACAGCTCGGGCGCTGATTCGATGTAGTCCAGCACCGTGCCCAGGGTGGCAAAGCGCTGCGGGCTGCTACCGCGCAGCAGCGTATCGAACTCGGTCGCAATGGCCTGGCGCTGGTCCAGCCCATCGTGGAACAGCTGCTGGCCGATGCGGCTGGAGGTCTCGCGGTCGCGGGCCGACTGCTGCGCCTCATCGGCCAGCAGCACGATGATGCGGCGATGGCCGTCGAGCTGCTTCTGCAGGGCGGTGAGCAGCGGCGCCGCAGCCGGGTCGGCCGAGGCCGCGGCGTCGGCGCTGGCCTGGGTTGGCGTGGCGGTGGCGGTGGGTGCGGCGGGGTCGTCGTTGCCGCAGCTTGCAAGGGCCAGGGTCAGCAGCAGCAGGGAGGGCAGGCGGAACAACGACGACGCACGGGGCATGGGGGGCTCGGTGGGTGGTGCGGGTGGGTGAATGCAGGCGATTGTATCGCCGGCAAAGAAAAACCCGCCGGAGGGCGGGTTTTCTCTTTTGAAAGCCAGACGACCAACGGTCGTCTGCTACCGGTTACTTCTTGGCGGTGGCCGGGATCGGGTCGCTGCCGTGGCGCTTGGTCATCCACCACTGCTGCAGCAGGCCGAGGCCGCCGTTGACCACCCAGTACAGGACCAGGCCGGACGGCATGAAGGCCATCATGACGCCGAAGATCAGCGGCATCATCTGCATCATCTTGGCCTGCATCGGGTCCATGCCCGGTGCCGGGGTCAGCTTCTGCGTGGCCCACATCACCGCCACGTTGATCACCGGCAGGATGAAGTACGGATCGCGTGCGGTCAGGTCCTGGATCCAGCCCAGCCACGGCGCCTGGCGCAGTTCCACCGATTCCACCAGCACCCAGTACAACGCGAAGAAGATCGGCATCTGGATGAGGATCGGCAGGCAGCCGCCCATCGGGTTGATCTTCTCTTTCTTGTACAGCTCCATCATCGCGGTCTGGAACTTCTGGCGGTCATCGCCATAGCGTTCCTTGAGCTGCGCGATGCGCGGCTGGAAGCGACGCATCTTGGCACCGCTCTTGTACTGCACCGCCGACAGCGGGTAGAGCACCAGCTTCAGCAGCACCACCAGGCCCACGATGGCCCAGCCCCAGTTGTTGACGACCTTGTGGACCTGGTTCAGGACCCAGAACAGGCCCTGGCCGATCACGGCCATGATCGAGAAACGGCTGTAGTCGACCACACGGTCCAGGCCCGGCACGTCTTCCTTGGCGATCTGGTTGACCAGCTTCGGGCCGACCCACAGACGCGCTTCGCTGCTCACCTGCTGGCCCGGGGCCACGGTGAACGCCGGGCCGGTGGCCTGGATCTGGTCGCGACCGTCATGCTGGGACAGCGAGTAGTTCGCGGCCTGGTCCTTCTGCGGCACCCAGGCGGTGAAGAAGTGGTGCTGCAGCATGGCGATCCAGCCGCCGGTGACCTGCTGGTTCAGCGGGCCATCTTCCAGGTAGTCCTTGAACGCACGGCGCTGATACTTGCCGTCGTTATCGAACCAGGTCGCGCCGTTGAAGCTGAACGAGTCCGGGTTGGTCATGCTGCGCGAGAGGATCGTCGGCGAGCGGTCCAGGGTGCGGTACACGTAGCCGCTCCACGGGCTGGTGCCCGCGTTGATGACCTCGTCCTTGACCTTGACCGCGTACTCGTTGCGGTTGACGGTGAAGGTACGGCGGATGGTCACGCCGTTGGGACCGTTCCAGACGAACGGGACCTGCAGCTCGTCCTGGCCCTTGGCCAGCACGAAGTCCTTGGCGTCACCCACCAGCTTGAAGCCATCGGCTTCCGGCACCGGCACGCTCTTGTCCTGGCTGGTCCAGCCGGTCACCGCGCGGTACGGGTGGGCCGGGTCTTCGGTCAGCAGGCGCACCGGCGCGCTGCCGTCGTCCTTGGTCTGCGGGAACTGCAGCAACTCGGCGTCTAGCACGTTGCCGCCGTCGAGCACCAGGCGCAGCACGTCGGTGGTGATGGTCACCCGCGGCGCACCGGCGCTGGCCTGGGCCGCAGCCTGAACGGCCGGGGCGCTGCCCGGAGCGTGCGGCACGTTGGCGCTGGGCACGGTGCCCGCAGCCCCCGGGACAGTGCCCTGGGTCTGGGCCGCCACCGGCGCGGTCGGGGCCGGCGCGGTCTTGTCGCGCCCCCACTCCATCCACAGCAGGATGGCTACCATCAGCCAGGCAACAATCAGGAAAACGCGGGTCTGGTTCATCAGCGTGCAGGCTCGACGGGGCTGGCAGCAGGTGCCGGCTCGGACTGGGAAAGGGATAGCGGCGGCATTGTGCCGTCCGCGCCCGGCATGGGCAATGCGCCCAGCCGGCGCAACAGGCGTTCAAAGGCCTGGCGGATCTCGATATTGCTTGCGGTACGGGCGGCGCTGCGGGCTACCACGACATAGTCGCCGGCAGTCATCCACGGCCGTAGGTGGCGTGTGGCGTCGCGCAGCACACGCTTGATACGGTTGCGACCCACGGCTCGGGGGTCGACTTTGCGCGAAACGGCAAGACCCAGCCTGGCCGGCGTGTCGCTCTTCAGCCAGTGCAGGGTCATCAGCGGTTCGGACACACGGCGGGCGCCGTTGAAGACCGTTGTATATTCGGCACGCGTACGAACCCGCGCAGAGCGAGGAAATCGCTTGCGCGGGTCGGAACTGCTCACAGTCAGGATTGCGTCTGCCGCGGGAAGCGGCATTGCAATCAAGCGCTCAGGACTTTACGGCCCTTGGCGCGGCGACGCGACAGGATCTTGCGGCCGTCAGCGGTCTTCATACGGGCACGGAAGCCATGGTCGCGCTTACGCTTGAGGTTGCTGGGTTGGAAAGTGCGCTTGGTGGCCATGCGGGCCTCTATATGAAGGGGACGGAAAGAACCGGAAATTCTATAGACCTACCCCGGGGCGCGTCAAGCCTGTGTCACTACGGGATTTCATCGGCCTGTGCAATAGCTGTGGATCATTTTGTGAATAACTTCGGGACAAGCATTCCCGGACCCCGGCGACGGTGGTAGTCTGCGCCATCCATTCTTTCCCCTTCCGGCCTGCGCCGTGGCGGTTTTTCACGCCTTTGCGCCGGCCCCAGACGATTATTGCCGATGGATGCCTGGTCCCGTTGTCTCGAACGCCTTGAGGCGGAGTTCCCGCCCGAAGATGTTCACACCTGGTTGAAGCCGCTGCAGGCCGATCTGCGCGCGGACAGCCTGGTGCTGTATGCGCCAAACGCCTTCATCGTCGACCAGGTCCGTGCCCTGTACCTGGCCCGGATCAAGGAACTGCTGGCGCATTTCGCCGGGTTTGGCGACGTTTTTCTTGAAATCGGCTCGCGTCCGCGGGCCGTGGAGGCGCAGATCGCGCCGGTTTCGGCCAGCTCGGCCCCTGCCGCCGTGGTCGAGCCGCTGGTGCCGTTCGCCGGCAACCTGGATTCGCATTACACCTTCACCAACTTCGTCGAAGGCCGCAGCAACCAGCTGGGCCTGGCCGCGGCGTTCCAGGCGGCGCAGAAACCGGGCGACCGTGCGCACAACCCGCTGCTGTTGTACGGCGGCACCGGCCTAGGCAAGACCCACCTGATGTTCGCCGCCGGCAACGCCATGCGCCAGGCCAACCCGGCCGCCAAGGTGCTGTACCTGCGCTCGGAACAGTTCTTCAGCGCCATGATCCGTGCGTTGCAGGAAAAGACCATGGATCAGTTCAAGCGCCAGTTCCAGCAGGTCGACGCGCTGCTGATCGACGATATCCAGTTCTTCGCCGGCAAGGATCGGACCCAGGAAGAGTTCTTCCACACATTCAACGCCCTGTTCGACGGCAAGCAGCAGATCATCCTGACCTGCGACCGGTACCCGCGCGAAGTCGAAGGCCTGGAAGCGCGCCTGAAGTCGCGACTTGCCTGGGGCCTGTCGGTGGCCATCGAGCCACCTGACTTCGAGACCCGCGCGGCGATCGTGCTGGCCAAGGCCCGCGAACGTGGCACCGAGATTCCCGACGATGTGGCGTTTCTGATTGCCAAGAAGATGCGCTCCAATGTCCGCGACCTCGAAGGTGCGCTCAATACCCTGACCGCCCGCGCCAATTTCACCGGCCGCGCGATCACCACCGACTTCGCCCAGGAAACCCTGCGCGACCTGCTGCGCGCCCAGCAACAGGCGATCAGCATTCCCAACATCCAGAAGACCGTGGCCGACTACTACGGGCTGCAGATCAAGGATCTGCTGTCCAAGCGCCGGACCCGCTCGCTGGCTCGTCCGCGACAGGTCGCCATGGCCCTGACCAAGGAACTGACCGAGCACAGCCTGCCGGAAATCGGCGATGCCTTTGCCGGTCGCGACCACACCACGGTGCTGCATGCGTGCCGGCAGATCCGGACGCTGATGGAGACCGACGGCAAGCTGCGGGAAGACTGGGACAAGCTGATCCGGAAGTTGAGCGAATGATGCATGCACGCCACCCGCGCGTCATCGCATAAAACGGTGCAAAATCCGGGTGTAAGCGAGGGACATGCTGTGGATAAAAAACCCGTTTGAGTTGGCGGGATTTTTATCCACAGGCTTCCCCACCCCTTGGGGGGTAGTAGTGCAGAGGGTTTCGAGGCCATAAAGGCCTTTATTTACAAAGACTTAGCTGAGTTTTCCAGCGATTCTGGCACTACCATCACCACCAAGCTTTTGATTTATTCCACATTTTTTTAAAGCATAGGGGCACGGAACCACATGCGTTTCACACTGCAGCGCGAAGCCTTTCTCAAGCCGTTGGCACAAGTCGTCAACGTGGTCGAACGCCGCCAGACCTTGCCGGTTCTGGCTAATTTCCTGGTCCAGGTCCAGAACGGCCAGCTGTCGCTGACCGGTACCGACCTGGAAGTGGAGATGGTGTCGCGGATCGCGGTGGAAGATGCCCAGGACGGCGAGACCACCATCCCGGCACGCAAGCTGTTCGAGATCATCCGCGCCCTGCCCGATGGCAGCCGGATCACCGTCTCGCAGAGCGGCGACAAGATCACTGTCCAGGCAGGCCGCAGCCGCTTCACCCTGGCTACCCTGCCCGCCAACGACTTCCCGTCGGTGGACGAGGTTGAAGCCACCGAGCGCGTAGCGATCGGCGAAGCGACCTTGAAGGAGCTGATCGAACGCACCGCGTTCGCGATGGCCCAGCAGGACGTGCGCTACTACCTCAACGGCCTGCTGTTCGACCTGCGCGGCGATGCGCTTCGGACCGTGGCGACCGACGGCCACCGACTTGCGCTGTGCGAAACCGACCTGGAAAAGGCCAGTGGCGCGAAGCGTCAGATCATCGTGCCGCGCAAGGGCGTGACCGAGCTGCAGCGTCTGCTGGAAAGCGGTGATCGCGAGATCGAGCTGGAAGTCGGCCGCAGCCACGTGCGCGTCAAGCGCGACGATGTGACCTTCACCTCCAAGCTGATCGACGGTCGCTTCCCGGACTACGAAGCGGTGATCCCGATCGGCGCCGACCGCGAAGTGAAGGTGGATCGCGAAGCGCTGCGTGCATCGCTGCAGCGCGCCGCGATCCTGTCCAACGAGAAGTACCGCGGTATCCGCGTGGAAGTCTCACCGGGCAACCTGAAGATCAGCGCGCACAACCCTGAGCAGGAAGAAGCCCAGGAAGAGATCGAAGCGGATACCACCGTGAGCGATCTGGCCATCGGCTTCAACGTGAACTACCTGCTGGATGCCCTCTCGGCGCTGCGCGACGAACACGTCGTCATCCAGCTGCGTGATTCCAACTCCTCGGCGCTGGTTCGCGAAGCCAGCAGCGAGAAGTCGCGCCACGTGGTGATGCCGCTGCGCCTCTGACCTGTTCCACGTGGAACAGCGTCAAAAAGAACCCGGCCTGGCGCCGGGTTTTTTTATTTCTAAAACGTTCCACGTGGAGCATTGCCGCCAACAGTCACCGTAGAGCCACGCCCTGCGTGGCTGCTCCCGCACGGGATTCCGCAGCAACCTCCGATGCCCGCAGCGTGCCCGCCAAGCGACTGCCGATGTGGTCGACAACGATCCAGATCTGGGTGGATTCAGCCACGCAGGGCGTGGCTCTACGTTGGGTAATCCAGCATCGTCTGGATTCACTCATGACTGCAGCTTCAGCACCCTGGTCTACAGCTCTATGCTTCTAAAAACTGTATATAAATCTAAAGCTAGGTGGTGGTGGTAGAGCCAGATTTGGTTGAAAAGTACCTTATCTGTTTGATTTAAAAAGCTTTATTGGGCATGAAACCCCTGTAAAAAGCCCCCTGGGGGTGGGGGTTAGCCTGTGGATATGTTTTCAGGGTCCTCTGTAGGGCTTTTTTATCCACAGCCTGCCCAGCACTTGTGCATAAGTCATACAGAGCGGCTGTGGGTAACTCTGCCTGCATAGCTGAGCAAGTTTCACGATCTGTGGAACCTGGCGCACATATGCCGCGCAGATTTCATGAATAACCGGCCCTTTCCCGGAGAGGCGCCCCGCAGCCTGGTCTGAAAACCCTCAAATTCCTTGAAATCTGCAGGACACAGGCCCTGCTCGTCCGCCGGATTTCAAAGAATTCAGGGCTGTGCGGAGCGCGTAGGAAGTCGATACCGCACAGACCACAGCAGGTGAAGGCGGAACCCCAGCCACGCAGGGCGTGGCTCTACAATGTCGGGATGCATATTCGCCGCCTTTCTCTCCACAACGTCCGTCGTTTTGACAACGTGGAACTTGCTCCGCAGCCGGGCATCAATCTGATCACGGGCGACAACGGTGCCGGTAAGACCAGCTTGCTGGAAGCGCTGCATGTGATGGCCTACGGACGCAGTTTCCGCGGGCGGGTCCGCGACGGCCTTGTGCGGCAGGGGTTTGAGGCGCTCGAGGTGTTCGTCGAATGGGACGAACAGCGCGCATCGTCTGAATCTACTACTCGACGCAAAGCGGGGTTGCGACACAGCGGCCAGGACTGGAAGGGCCGGTTGGATGGCGAAGACGTGGCGCAGCTCGGCAACCTCTGCGCGGCGCTGGCGGTGGTGAGCTTCGAACCCGGTAGCCACGCGTTGGTCAGCGGAGGGGGGGAGCCCCGCCGACGCTTCCTCGATTGGGGCTTGTTCCACGTGGAACCAGACTTCCTCGCGCTTTGGCGTCGCTATTCGAGGGCATTGAAGCAGCGCAACGCCCTGCTCAAGCAAGGCGGCCATTCCCACGCCTTGGACGCGTGGGATCGGGAGCTCGCCGAGGCAGGCGAGCCGCTCACCAGCCGCCGCCAGCACTACCTGGACCGGTTGCAGGACAGGGCGATACAGCTTGCGCAGGATCTGGCCCCGAACCTTGAGATCCAGTCACTCTCGCTCAGCCCGGGCTGGCGGAAGCAGGATGTTTCACTGTCCGATGCGTTGCTGCTGGCCCGCGAGCGTGACCGGTTGGCGGGGTATACCTCGGTAGGCCCGCACCGGGCCGACTGGAGCGTGGGTTTCGCCACCATTCCGGGTCGTGATGCGCTCTCGCGCGGCCAGGCCAAGCTTACTGCCCTCACCTGTCTGCTCGCGCAGGCGGAGGACTATGCGGAACAGCGGGGCGAATGGCCGGTGATCGCGCTGGACGACATCGCCTCCGAGCTCGACCGGACCCACCAGGCACGGGTGCTGGACCGCCTGCGTACAGGCCCGGCACAGATCTTCATCACCGCTACCGAGACCCCGGCGGCACTTGAAGGTCGCACCGACATCACCCGGTTCCACGTGGAACATGGGAAGGTTCAGGCTATGCCATAGTGGGGCCAGGGGCAGTAGCCCCCGGCTGGTATAATTGCCGTTGCAACCCCTAATCCATCGGCGCCCCGCCCTGCGGCGGCGGCCCGAACTGCGGAGCCTATGGCAAGCGCGATGACTGAAGAACAGAACACTCCGGCACCCACCGGCAATTACGACGCCAACAGCATCACCGCCCTGGAAGGCCTGGAGGCGGTCCGCAAGCGGCCCGGCATGTACATCGGCGACGTCCATGACGGTACCGGTCTGCACCACATGGTGTTCGAAGTCGTCGACAACTCGATCGACGAAGCGCTGGCCGGCCATGCCGACCACGTTGCGGTGACGATCCACGCCGACGGCTCGGTCTCGGTGTCCGACAACGGTCGCGGCATTCCGACCGGCAAGCATGCGCAGATGAGCCAGAAGCTCGGCCGCGAAGTCTCGGCTGCCGAAGTGGTCATGACCGTGCTGCACGCCGGCGGCAAGTTCGACGACAACAGCTACAAGGTGTCGGGCGGCCTGCACGGCGTCGGCGTCAGCGTGGTCAACGCGCTGTCGCAGAAGCTCACCCTGGACATCTTCCAGAGCGGCTTCCACTTCCACCAGGAATACGCCGATGGCGCGGCCGTCAGCCCGCTGGCGCAGGTGGAAGCCAGCAGCAAACGCGGTACCACCCTGCGCTTCTGGCCGTCGGTGGTCGCGTTCCACGACAACGTCGAGTTCCACTACGAGATCCTGGCGCGCCGCCTGCGCGAACTCTCGTTCCTGAACTCCGGGGTCAAGATCGTCCTGGTGGATGAGCGCGGTGATGGTCGCCGCGACGATTTCCACTACGAAGGCGGCATCCGCAGCTTCGTGGAGCATCTGGCGCAGCTGAAGACCCCGCTGCACCCGAACGTCATCTCGGTCACCGGTGAATCCAACGGCATCACCGTGGACGTGGCGCTGCAGTGGACCGATTCCTACCAGGAAACGATGTACTGCTTCACCAACAACATTCCGCAGAAGGACGGCGGTACCCACCTTGCCGGCTTCCGCGGCGCGCTGACCCGTGTGCTCAACAACTACATCGAGCAGAACGGCATCGCCAAGCAGGCCAAGATCAACCTGACCGGCGATGACATGCGAGAAGGCATGATCGCCGTGCTCTCGGTGAAGGTGCCCGACCCCAGCTTCTCCAGCCAGACCAAGGAAAAGCTGGTCAGCTCGGATGTGCGCCCGGCCGTGGAAAGCGCGTTCGGCCAGCGCCTGGAAGAGTTCCTGCAGGAAAACCCGAACGAAGCCAAGGCCATCGCCGGCAAGATCGTCGACGCCGCCCGTGCCCGCGAAGCCGCGCGCAAGGCGCGCGACCTGACCCGCCGCAAGGGTGCGCTGGATATCGCCGGGCTGCCCGGCAAGCTGGCCGACTGCCAGGAGAAGGACCCGGCGCTGTCCGAACTGTTCATCGTCGAGGGCGACTCGGCAGGTGGCTCGGCCAAGCAGGGCCGCAACCGCAAGAACCAGGCGGTGCTGCCGCTGCGCGGCAAGATCCTCAACGTGGAACGCGCGCGCTTCGACCGCATGCTCGCCTCCGACCAGGTCGGTACGCTGATCACCGCGCTGGGTACCGGCATCGGCCGCGACGAGTACAACCCGGACAAGCTGCGTTACCACCGCATCATCATCATGACCGACGCCGACGTCGACGGCGCGCACATCCGCACCCTGCTGCTGACCTTCTTCTACCGGCAGATGCCGGAGCTGATCGAGCGCGGCCACGTCTACATCGGCCTGCCGCCGCTGTACAAGATCAAGCAGGGCAAGCAGGAGCTGTACCTGAAGGACGATCCCGCACTGGACGCCTACCTGGCCAGCAATGCGGTGGAAAATGCTTCACTGATCCCGGCCGAAAACGAGCCGGCGATCGAAGGCGTGGCGCTGGAAAAGCTGCTGCTGGCCTACGCGTCGGCGCAGGAAGCGATCGGCCGCAATGCCCATCGCTACGACCGCCAACTGCTTGAAGCCCTGGTCGACTTCACCCCGATGGACCTGGAACACCTGCGCAAGGCCGGCGAAAACGAAGGCCTGGCTGCGCTGGCCAAACGCCTCAACCAGGGCAGCCTGGGCTCGCCGCGCTTCAGCCTGGAACTGCAGGAACCCACCGAGCAGCGCCCCGCCGCCGTGCTGGTGACCCGTCGCCACATGGGCGAATCGCTGATCCAGGTGTTGCCGCTCGCCGCGTTCGAAACCGGCGAGCTGCGTGCCCTGCACCAGTCCTCGCTGCTGTTGCACGGTTTGATCCGCGATGGCGCGAAGATCGTGCGCGGTGCCAAGTCTTCGGAAATCACCGGGTTTGCCGAGGCCCGCAACTGGCTGCTGGACGAAGCCAAGAAGGGCCGCCAGATCCAGCGCTTCAAGGGCCTGGGTGAAATGAACCCGGAGCAGCTCTGGGACACCACGGTGAACCCCGATACGCGCCGCCTGCTGCAGGTGCGCATCGAGGACGCGGTGGCCGCCGACCAGATCTTCAGCACCCTGATGGGCGATGTGGTCGAACCGCGCCGCGACTTCATCGAAGACAACGCGCTGCGGGTCGCCAACCTGGATATCTGACACAATCGGCTCAGGGCCGGCCGGTTGCGACCTGCAACCGGCCCGGCCGCCGCCTCTTGCTGCCAGGAACCCGATGTCCGCTACCGCCCCGGCGTCCACGACGCCTCCGCTGCCTCCCGCCCTGCCGAAGGCGCCCCAACGGAAGCCTGGCTCCCCGATCGCGGGGTTCCTGATCGATCTCGGTATTGCCACCCTCACCCTGCTCGGGCTCAGCATGGCCAGCGGCCTGCTCTGGGGCATGTACCGCGCGGTGATCGTGGTGCGCGACACCGGCGTACAACCGGCCGAAGCATTGGCCCAGCAGGTCGGCCAACCCGGCGCACTCGCGCAGATCCTGATGGCCCTGTTCGCCACCGGCGGCGCGGCGGTGTTCCTGTATTTCCTGCGCCGGCGCGCCGACGCCAGCGAACGCAGCGCCTCGTGGCAGGCCGCACGGCGACCGTCCACCTGGGGCTGGACCCTGCTGGTGGCGGCCGCGGTGGTGATCGGCAGCAACGGCATCGCCTGGCTGGCCCGGCAGGCCGGGATCGAACCGGTGCCCACCAACCTGGCGCTGATGGAACAGGCCCTGGCACGCTTCCCCTGGTTCCTGGCCCTGTTCGCCATCGTGCTGGCCCCGGCCTATGAAGAACTGCTGTTCCGCCGCGTACTGTTCGGGCGCCTGTGGCAGGCCGGTCGACCCTGGCTGGGCATGCTGCTCAGCAGCTTGGCGTTCGCGCTGGTCCACGAAGTGCCGGGCACCAGCGAGAACGGTCCGTGGGAGATCGCCCAGCTGTGGCTGGTCTACGGCGGCATGGGCGCGGCGTTCGCCTGGTTGTACCAGCGCACCGGCACCCTGTGGGCGCCGATCGTCGCGCACGCACTGAACAACGCCATCGCGCTGGCGGCCCTGGTTTTCCTGGGGCTGCACTGAGTGTTTGCCGGCTTGACGAAACCTTACGTCCGTTCGGCCAAACTGCTGACATGAACACGGGAGTCCCCGCCTTGAAACCCTTGCTGCTCGGACTTGTCATCACCCTGATGGTCAGCGCCTGCGCCACCACCACCTCGCCCACCGGGCGACGCCAGATGGTGGGCGGCGTGTCGCAGGCCGAACTGGACCAGCTTGGCGCGAAGGCGTTCGCCGAAACCAGGCAGAAAGAAAAAATCAGCACCGACGGGCGCCAGAACGGGTACGTGCAGTGCGTGGTCAACGCGTTGGTCGCGCAGTTGCCTTCTCAGTACCGTGGCGTACGGTGGGAAACGGCGGTATTCGTCGACCCCGAGCCGAACGCCTTCGCGCTGCCCGGCGGCAAGGTCGGCGTCAACACCGGCATCTTCACCGTCGCCAAAAACCAGGACCAGCTGGCCGCAGTGATCGGGCATGAGATCGGCCATGTCATCTCCCGCCACCACGAAGAACGGCTCACCCGCCAGATGGGCGCGCAGACCGGCCTGGCCGTGCTTGGCGCGCTCGCCGGCGCGGCTTACGGCGACGGTGCGGCCAGTACGGTGAACCAGCTCGGTGGCGCCGGTGCCCAGGCCGCCTTCCTGCTGCCCGGCTCGCGCACCCAGGAAAGCGAGGCCGACGTGGTCGGCCAGCGCCTGATGGCCGAGGCAGGGTTCGACCCGGCCCAGGCGGTCAACCTGTGGCAGAACATGATGGCCGCCAGTGCCGGGCGCTCGCCGCAATGGTTGTCCACCCACCCTGATCCAGCGAATCGCATCCGCGAGCTGCAGCGCGACGCCCCGTCGCTGAGCGGTGTTTTCCAGCAGGCCCAGGCCTCAGGGCGGCGCCCGAAGTGCGGCTGATTCGACTAAAGGATGCTGTGCTGCAGCATCGGAAACGATTTCTCACGTCAGCGGTTTCTGATACGTTTGGCGGCTCAGATTTTTCTGACAGTCCGATTTGATGCCGCCACGGCGGTTTGACCGAGGTGAAAGATGATTTTCAGCAACCACAAGCAAGCCGTGCTTACCGTCCTCATCGCGACCGCCCTCGGTGGCGCCGTGGTCACTGACGCCGTCGCCCAGTCCCGCTCTTCCGACCGCAGCGGCAGCGAACGCCGTGGTGGCAAGAAGGACGAAGCCAAGGCGGAAGCGCTGTACCCCCAGGCCACCCGCCAGGAGCCGAGCGCCAAGTCCTCGCCGAAGCTGGGCAAGCAGCTGCAGAAACTGATTGACAGCTACAACGACCAGAAGTTCCCGGAGACGCTGGCTTCGGCAAATGAAATCCTGGCCAACAGCGCTGCCAATGCCTACGACAAGTCGCTGGCTGCGCAGCTCGCCTCGCAGGCCGCGTACCAGACCGATGACACCGCTGCGGCCAAGAAGTACCTGCAGCAGGTGCTGGAATTCAACGGCCTGGACAACAACGGCCACTTCCAGTCGATGCTGATGCTCGCCCAGCTGCAGATCCAGGACGACGAAACCGCGGTTGGCCTGGCCACGCTGGACAAGTATTTCGCCGAATCCAAGTCGACCAAGCCGGAAGAGCTGATCATCAAGGGCCAGGCCCTGTACCAGCTTGAGCGTTACCAGGAAGCCATTCCGGTGATCAAGGCCGCCATCGCCGGCAGCGACGCGCCGAAGGACAGCTGGAACCAGCTGCTGATGGGCGCCATGGCCGAAGCCGGCCAGACCGGTGAAGCGGTCAAGGAAGCCGAAGCACTGGCCGCCAAGAACCCGAGCGACAAGAAGGCCCAGATGAACCTGGCCAGCATGTACCTGCAGGCCGACCAGATGGACAAGGCCGCGACGGTGATGGACAAGCTGGTTGCCGCCGGCCAGCTGACCGACGAGCGCGAGTACAAGCAGGCCTATTCGATCTACGCCAACGCCGAGAACAACGAACAGAAAGTCATCTCGGTGATCAACGACGGCCTGCAGAAGGGCGTCCTGAAGCCGGATTACCAGGTTTACCTGGCCCTGGCGCAGGCGTACTACTACTCCGAGCCGCAGCAGGTGGAGAAGGCGATCGACGCGTGGCAGAAGGCTGCCCCGCTTTCCAAGGACGGTGAAACCTACTTGAATCTGGCACGCGTCTTGCATTCTGAAGGCCGTGTTCCGGAAGCCAAGGCGGCTGCCCAGCAGGCGTTGGCCAAGGGTGTGAAGAACCATGCAGATGCCAAGAAAATCATCAACCTGAAGTAAGTAGGAATAACGCCTGAATGCCTGCGCCAGTGATGCGCAGGCGCTCAGGATTGGTATAAGCTTGGAGGTTCCTGCGGTGTCATGCACCGCTGATCATGGGTCCCGGTCCCCGGGTACCCGGCCCCACTAATGAGCTCTTGGCGCATGACGGAACAACTAGTCGTTCACAGGTACGAACAACGCGATGACACCGGCCTCAGCTGGCCGCGCATCGTGGGTATCGCCTTTGTAATCGCATTGCATCTCGCCGCCTTCATGATGCTTCTGATTCCCGCCGTGGCCCCGAAGGCCGTTGCGGAAAAGGAACGCAACGTGATGGTGACCCTGGTCGACGCTCCGCCGCCGCCCCCACCGCCGCCGCCGCCGCCGCCGCCGACCGAAACGCCGCCGCCGCCGGTGAAGAACCTGTCGCCGCCGAAGCCGTCGCCGGTTCCGCCGCCGCCGCAGGCGCCGGTGATCGACGTGCCGGAGCCGCGCCCGAACGACATCGTCACGCCTCCGAGCCCGCCGAGTCCGCCGCAGCCGCCGAGCTCCATCGAGGCCAGCGTCGATATCTCGTCGAAAGCCATGAATCCCCCGCGTTACCCGCCGGCCGCATTCCGCGCAGGTATCCAGGGTGAAGTCATCCTGATCATTGATGTCGATGCCAATGGCAACGTCACCAATGTGACGGTCGAAAAGTCCAGCCGTAACCGCGATCTGGACCGCGCCGCGATGGAAGCCGCCCGTAAGTGGCGCTTCAATGCAGCCGAATCGGGCGGGAAGAAAGCTGCAGGTCGCGTCCGCGTCCCGGTCAACTTTGCGCTGAATTGACCGGTCGGGTGGCCGTTGGCCACCCACCAGTCACTTGAACCCAGCTACAACATTCATCACCACACACAACAAAGGTAAGCGTCATGCTGCAGGAACTCTTCATCGCCGCTGCTGCCGGGGGCAACCCGTCGAATGCCCTCTCGCAGATGGGCTTCGAGCATCTGATCCACGAAATGACCTCCAAGCCGGGCGATTTCGCCGTCTCCTGGGTCGTGCTTCTGACCCTGGTGATCATGTCGGCCATGTCCTGGTACTGGACCGTCATCAACATCTTCCGCGCTACCCGTCTGAAGAGCGCTGCCGACAAGGTCGTGAGCCTGTTCTGGGATACCCCGAACGCCCAGGACGCCATCCGTGCGATGGAAGAGCAGCCGGCTTCCGAGCCGTTCTCGAAGATCGCCCTGGACGCTGCCCAGGCAGCTGCCCACCACCAGCGCGCTGAAGGCGGTGCCACCGGTGGCCTGGGTGAAAACCTGAGCCGTTCGGAGTTCGTCGACCGCGCCCTGCGCCAGGCCGTGACCCGCGAAAGCAACAACCTGCAGTCGGGCATGACCCTGCTGGCCACCGTCGGCGCAACCGCTCCGTTCGTCGGTCTGCTCGGCACCGTGTGGGGCATCTACGGCGCGCTGATCAAGATCGGTGCAACCGGTTCGGCCTCCATCGACGCCGTTGCCGGCCCGGTGGGTGAAGCCCTGATCATGACCGCGATCGGTCTGTTCGTGGCTATCCCGGCCGTGTTCGCCTTCAACTTCTTCAGCAAGATCAACAGCGCCACGATCAGCAAGTTCGATACGTTCGCTCACGACCTGCACGACTTCTTCGCCACCGGTTCGCGCGTCCGCTAATTGCGACGCGCTGTACCTGGCGAGAACGTAGTCAACACGATCTAGACGGAGCCCGTTATGGCTTTCAGTAGTGGTAACAGCGGCGGCCCCATGGCCGACATCAACGTTACGCCCCTCGTGGACGTGATGCTGGTGCTGCTGATCATCTTCATCATCACGGCGCCCCTGATGTCCCACAAGGTCAAGGTCGACCTGCCCGAGGCCAACCTGGTGCAGAAGCCGGAAGAAGCCGCCGATCGCAAGGGTCCCATCACCCTTGCGGTGAAGGAAGACGGCTCGATCTTCTGGAACGACGAAGAGATCGACAAGCAGACTCTCGAGTCGCGCCTGGCGACCGCCGCCCAGCAGACCCCCCAGCCGCCGCTCAACCTGCGTGGTGACCGCACCACCAAGATGCGTGTCATCAACGAGATGACCAAGATCGCGCAGGAGCAGGGCATGCTCGACGTTGGCTTCGTGGCCACCAAAGAGAAGGGGCAGTAAGCCATGGCATTCAGTTCTGGTGGTGGCAAGGGCCCCATGGCCGACATCAACGTTACGCCCCTCGTGGACGTGATGCTGGTGCTGTTGATCATCTTCATCGTTACCGCGCCGATCATGACCTACCCGATCGCCGTGGACCTGCCGCAGCGCGTGCTCAACCCACCGCCGCAGCTGGTCGAGCCGCCGCCGCCGGTCGAGCTGCGGGTGGACGCCAGCAACCAGGTGTTCTGGAACAACAGCCCGGTTGCAGTGGGCGAACTCCAGCAGCGGATGGAGCAGGAAGTGCAGCGTGATCCGACCAACCAGCCCGAGCTGCGCATCGACGCCAGCCCGGACTCCGAGTACGACGTGATGGCCAAGATCCTGGCCGCCGCGAAGAACGCGCAGATGAAGAAGATCGGGTTCCAGCAGCAGCAGTAATACGCAACACCAAGTCATGACGCGACTGGAAAGCGCCCCTGGAAACAGGGGCGCTTTTTTTTCATCCACGCACCGGACGCGCTTGTCCGGCTATGATCCGCGCATGCTTGCCACCTACCCCGCGCTTGCCGACTGGCTCCACTGGCTGGATGCGTTTCCGCACCTGCGCCCGCTGCTCATCGCTGCCTATGTGCTGTACCTGCTGTGGCTGATCGGTTGGATCATGCTGCAGAAGCGCGAACCGGTCGCCACGCTGAGCTGGATCCTGTCGCTGGCCGCACTGCCCTACCTCGGGCTCTTCATCTATTACCTGCTGGGTCCGCAGAAAGTGAAGCGGCAGCGCCTGCGTCGTGGCCGCGCCCGCTCCGGCATGGAGCACTACAGCAGCGTCTGCCCGCCCGATGCGGACTGCACCGAACTGGCCAAGATCGCCCAGGCCACCACCGGCCTGGCGCCGAGCTCGGCCACCGAAGTGACGTGGCTGGTGGATGGTGCGCAGACCTACGCCGCGCTGCTGGAGGCCATCGCGCAGGCGCGCGACCACGTGCACGTGGAGTACTACATCTTCAATCCGGACCATGCCGGCACTGCGTTGCGCGATGCCCTGCTGGAACGCGCGAAGGCCGGCGTGCGCGTTCGGCTGCTGCTCGATGCGGTGGGGTCTTCGGGCATCCGCAGGCGTTTCCTCAAGCCGCTGCGCGACGCCGGTGCGGAAGTGGCCTGGTTCCATCCCCGCCAGCTGCTCAAACCGTTCAAGCGGCCCTGGATGAACATGCGCACCCACCGCAAGCTGGTGGTGATCGACGGCCGCGTGGCGTTCACCGGTGGCATCAACATCACCGATGAGGAAGATGAAAGCCGTCGGCCCGATGCGTACCGCGACCTGCACATGCGCCTGACCGGCCACGTGGTGCGCAGCCTGCAGCTGGTGTTCGTCGAAGACTGGATCTACGCCACCGGCGAACCGAAGGACCGCTTCAACATCGCCCAGCTGTGGCCCAACGACACGCCCAGCCGGCAGGAAGGCAGCATCAACGTGCAGGTGCTGGTCTCCGGCCCCGACTCGGGCTGGGAAACCATCCACCGCCTGCAGGTGGCCGCCATCCATGAAGCACGCGAGCGCGTGTGGCTGGTGACGCCCTACTTCGTCCCCGGCGAAGCGGCACGCATGGCACTGACCTCGGCCGCACTCGGCGGGCTCGACGTGCGCCTGCTGGTGCCCAAGATGAGCGACTCCTGGTTCGTCACCCAGGCCGCGCGCTCCTACTTCGACGAGCTGCTGCAGGCCGGGGTGAAGATCTACGAATACGGTCCGCGCATGCTGCACACAAAGGCCTTCATCGCCGACCACGACGTCTGCATCGCCGGCAGCGCCAACTTCGACCATCGCAGCTTCCGGCTCAACTTCGAACTGTCGATGATGATCAGCGACGAAGGCTGCGTGGCCGAGCTGGAGAAGATCCTCATCGCCGAGTTCGCCGCATCCAGCCCGGTCCGCAACGACCGGGGCCGCTCGCTGTGGCTGCACCGCGTGCCCGAGGCCTTCGCCCGCCTCGCCTCGCCGCTGCTGTAACGGCGCCACGTGGAACCGGCACCGGTCGCGGCGCTACACTGGCGCGGTCAACCGGGGAGAACGGCTATGTATTGGGTGTACCTGCTGCTGGCGATCGGCTGCTTCGCCTTCGCCATCAAAACGCCCTCCACGGGCCTGATGATGCTTTCGCTGCTCGGCGCCCTGCTGTTCCTGCTGGCCTGGGTGCGCGGCCGTTACCTGGCGACCTTCGGCGACGGCGGGCGCGGCACCGGCAGCGAACGCGACCTCTACACCGCCATCGACCCCACTGAACTGCGCCGGCTGCGCGAACTGGCCCAGGCCCGTCGCGACGCCGACCGCGAAGAGAATGACCTGCCCCCGCGCCCATGACCCAGCTCAGCGTCAACGTGAACAAGATCGCCGTCCTGCGCAATTCGCGCGGCGGCCATGATCCCGATGTGGTGCAGGCGGCCACCGCGTGCCTGGAGGCCGGCGCCCACGGCATCACCGTGCATCCGCGCCCGGACCGCCGGCATATCCACGCCGAAGACGTGCTGGCCTTGTCGGCGCTCACCCAAGCCCGCGGCGTCGAGTTCAACATCGAAGGCAACCCCTTCGCCCCGCCGCGCCCGGGCTACCCCGGCCTGTTGCCGTTGTGCGCGCAGACGCGCCCCGCCCAGGCCACGCTGGTCCCCGACAGCGATGGCCAGCTCACCTCCGACCACGGCTTCGACTTCGGCCGCGACGCCGAGCGCCTGCGCCCGCTGATTGCCGAACTGAAGTCCTACGGCTGCCGGGTCAGCCTGTTCGTGGATGCCGGCAATCCGGACATCGCGGCGGCAGCGGCCATTGGCGCCGACCGGATCGAGCTCTATACCGGTCCCTATGCCGAAGCGCATGCGGCGGGCGATGCCACGGTCATGCTCGCCCTGTTCGCCGACGCGGCGCGGCGCGCGCAGGCCGCGGGCCTGGGGGTCAATGCAGGCCATGACCTGTCGCAGGCGAATCTGCGCGATTTCCTGCAGGCGGTGCCGGACGTGCTGGAGGTGTCGATCGGGCATGCGTTGATCGGCGAGGCACTGTATGCGGGGCTGGATGCGACGGTGGAGGGGTATCTTGGGTTGCTTTGAGATGGCGTTGACACGCATGGCGTGTCACTACGCACGCCTGTCCGTCGCGACGCGTCATGCGTCCCTGGCAACCGCGCGCGCAACCGTAGCGACACGCCATGCGTGTACCTCGCAGCACTGAAAGAACCGACGTTTCACAGCCTGTGGATAACCATGGGGAGAAAACCTGACCGATTCATCGCAAACCCAGCGACCGCAACGGTTCCCCTTCCAAATACACCTGTGGTTAGTAATACTACTAACCCATGAGCACCCGGGTCCCCTTCGCCGCCTCTTTCCCGCCGTCTCAGCCGATGAGACGCCCGCTGCCTACCCTGTAGCAACATGGGTATCGCAATCAAAGGCCGCGGCTCCACCACGCACCTGGCAGGCCGTTTCGAGGTCACCGTCAGCGAAGCCATGGACGACGGCTGGGAGCCGGAGAACAGCGACGAATTCGCCGCACCGCGCCTGCGCACCGAAGTCCGTGCGGAAACCGCGCGCAGCATCATCAGCCGCAACAAATCGCCCGACGTGGGCTTCAGCCAGTCGGTCAATCCATACCGGGGCTGCGAACACGGCTGCTCATACTGCTTCGCCCGCCCCTCGCACGCGTTCCTGAATCTTTCTCCCGGGCTCGACTTCGAAACCAAACTTTTCGCCAAGACCAACGCGCCGCAGCTGCTGCGCAGGGAGCTGTCGCGACCGTCCTACACCCCACAGCCGATTGCACTGGGCATCAATACCGATGCCTACCAGCCGATCGAGCGCAAGCTGAAACTGACCCGGCAGTTGATCGAGGTGATGCTGGAAACCCAGCACCCGTTCTCGCTGATCACCAAGAACGCGCTGGTGGAGCGCGACATCGACCTGCTCGCCCCGCTCGCGGAAAAGAACCTGGTCAGCGTGCACTTCTCGGTGACCTCACTGGACCCGCACCTGTCTGCCCGCCTGGAACCGCGCGCCTCCGCACCGCACGCGCGCCTGCGTGCCATGCGCCGGCTGCACGACGCCGGCATTCCGGTGGGCGTGATGGTGGCCCCGGTCATTCCCTGGATCAACGACGCCGAGCTGGAAGCCGTGCTTGAAGCCGCGCGCGATGCCGGCGCAAGCACGGCCGGCTACGTGCTGCTGCGGCTGCCGCTGGAAGTGGCGCCACTGTTCCGCGACTGGCTCGACACCCACCATCCCGATCGCGCCGCGCATGTGATGAGCACCATCAACCAGCTGCGCGGCGGCAAGGACTACAACAGCGAGTTCGGCACCCGCATGCGCGGCGAGGGCGTGTACGCGGACCTGCTGTCCAATCGTTTCAAACTGGCGCGCAGGCGGCTGGGTTTCGACGCGCAGAACAGCCACTGGCCGAAGCTGGACTGCACGAAGTTCGTGCGGCCCCTGCCGCCGCGCGAGGATTCGCCGCAGGGTTCGTTGTTCTAGTCGATGGCACGCCCGCCACGATGCAACACCGCGCCGTGATGCAGCCCACTTTCGCGCAGGGCATTCCACGCACTGCCGAACAATGATTTCGCCTGCGACATCTGGTCGCCGAGGTAACGGCACACCACCACGCGCTCCAGCTCGCTGACGGAGAATGCGTGCCGCATCTCCTCGCCAACCCTTTCTCGAATGCGCGCTGCCGCCGCCGCGAGGGTCGGTCCGGCGTACACCAGGGTGCCGATGATCGGCTCGCCGGCCACGCCGGACGGTGCACCCTGGGCCCACTCCGGCCCTGAAATGCAGCAGCGTTCGAACCAGATCTGCTCGCCCTCGCGCACGATCTCCACGCTCTGCCGGAACGTTCCCGCGCCCGCGTACTCATTCGCAGCGGGCCGGGCAAACGTGACCACGTCCCAGCCGATGTAGACGGCGTCGGCGGCAAGTTCCGCGCGGGTTCGCATCGAGCCTTCGGCACCGGGATGAATGATGGTCTCCTCGGGAACGTACTCGCAGAGCGCGCCTTCCGCCACATGCACCCGCAGCAGCTGCTCGCTGGGTCGCTGTCGACTGCGGAGTATCCTGATCGGGCCGGACGTAGTGAGGACGGCCTGCGTACGGGCTGCCAGGTGGCAGTCGATCTCCAGCTGGCAGCCACGGGAAGGGTGCAGCAGATGCACACGCGCCGACCCGTCGTTTTCCGGATAGAACGTGCGCTGCGCAGCCGGCGGCCCGACATGCCGACGTCGCATGAGCCGGGTCCTGCCTTCCTGGTGCTCGAACCACAGCGCCAGGCTTCCACGCCAACCGTTCGCAGTCATCACCGGCTCCCTGGGAACTGCAGGGCAACGACGCATTGAAAGCGCCTCCGCAACCACATTGGGCAGCGGCGTGTTCAACCCAGGTGAAAGACCTCAGGCGCCGCGCACGGCCGGCGCCACATCAAGTCGCAGCACGAGGTAGCGCATGAAGAACTGGGTGATGGGTCCAACGCCCAGCGCGAATACCACCGTGCCGACGCCGGCGACGCCGCCCAATGCAATGCCCAGCGCCAGCACCACCAGTTCGATGCAGGTGCGCACGCGCTGGATCGACCCTCCCGCGCGGCGGGCAATGCCCGTCATCAGGCCATCGCGTGGGCCGGGTCCCAACTGGGCGCCGACATACAGCGCCGTGGCAATGGCACAGACCACCACGCCACCGACCAGGTAGACCCAGCGCAGCGCAAGCGTTTCAGGGACAGCCAACAGCTGCAGGTTGAGGTCGGTGAACGGACCCAGCA
The DNA here is from genome assembly GCF_963519925.1 of uncultured Stenotrophomonas sp. Taxonomy (NCBI): domain Bacteria; kingdom Pseudomonadati; phylum Pseudomonadota; class Gammaproteobacteria; order Lysobacterales; family Lysobacteraceae; genus Stenotrophomonas; species uncultured Stenotrophomonas sp. The sequence goes on from NZ_CAUQPH010000003.1 coordinate 26,379, forward strand.
ACAGGGTGTTGGCCAGCGTGCCAAGACCCGGCATCTGCCGCAGCGGAATCCACAGCAGCAGGACCACCAGCGCGACCAGGATCATGATGGTGCCCAGCGACAGCGGCAGGTGCCGCGCCGCGCCCTCATGGAACACGACCCACGGCGAGCCGCCCAGCGTGCTGTACATCAGCAGCGCATTCGAGAAGCCGTACAGCCACAGCCCGACCAGCAGGCGCAGCAGCCGCTCGGGCAGACGGCCCGCGCGCAGTTGCGCAAGTGGTCCCAGATTGGTCAGTGCCGACGGAGAAGTATTCAGGTTCATGGGGCCAGTATCCGATCCACTGGCACTTCCACGTAGAGCCATTTCAGCCATAGTGGCTCCATGAATCGCGCGCTTACGCCCCAGCACCTGGCCACTCTGGTTGGCCAGTTTCCCCGCAGCCCCGCCTATCGCGGACTGCGCCAGGTCCTGCAGGAACTCATCGGCGACGGTCGTATTCCGCTGGATGCGCGCCTGCCCAGCGAGCGCGCCGTCTCGCAGCAGCTCGGAGTGTCGCGCAACACAGTCACGCGCGCCTATGCCGACCTGGTCGCTGCCGGTTTCGCCAGCACCCGCCATGGTGCCGGCACCTTCGCGGCGGTGCCGGCCGACCGCCGCCGCGCGCACGACCACGCACTGCGTTCGTTCGCCAGCCCGCACGACCCTGAGGGCAGCATCGACCTTACCTGCGCTTCCACCACCGCCATCGCCGGGCTCGATGCAGCGTATGCGCGTGCCATGGAGCGGTTGCCGGGCTACCTCGGCAGCGATGGCTACCGCCCCACCGGCCTGCCGGTCCTGCGCGCCCTGATCGCAGAACAGTTCGCGCAGCGCGGCCTGTCCACCGACCCCGACCAGATCATGGTGACCTCGGGCGCATTGGCCGCCACTGCCGTGGTGGCGCGCGCGCTCTCGCGGCCCGGCGACAGGGTGATGATCGAATCGCCGGTGTACCCGAATGTCATCGAAGCGCTGCGCATCGGCGGAGCGCGACTGGTGGCGTCGCCCATGGGCGATGCGCTGGGCGAGGAAGGTTGGGATCTGGACGGCATTGCCGCCACGCTCACCCAGACCCGACCGCACCTGGCCTACCTCATCCCCGACTACCAGAACCCCACCGGCTTCCTGATGCGCGACGAGCAGCGCGCACGCTATGCGGCGGAGCTGCGGGCCACGCGCACGGTGCCGGTGGTCGACGAATCGCTGCAGGCGCTGTCGCTGACCGACGTCCCCATGCCGCTGCCGTTCGCCGCGCATGCGCCGGACGCCGTCACCCTGGGCAGCGTGTCCAAGCTGTACTGGAGTGGCCTGCGCGTGGGCTGGATCCGCGCACCGCAGGGAATGATGGACACGCTGATCAAGGCCCGCCTGCAGCTGGACCTTGGCACCGCCCTGTTCGACCAGCTGGTGGTGACCGAACTGCTGCAGGACCCGGCACTGCTGGCGGCACGCCGCACCCAGCTGCGCCAGCGCCGCGATGCGTTGGCCGACGCGATCGCCGAGCACCTGCCGGACTGGCGTTTCCGGCTGCCGCAGGGCGGCATGACGTTGTGGCTGCAGCTGCCGGCCGGCACCAGCGCCACCCGGTTCGCGGCCCAGCTGGAAGCGGCCGGCGTCCATGTTCCGCCCGGCCCGATGTTCAGCGTCGAAGGCGGCGGCGACCAATGGCTGCGCATTCCCTACGTGCGGCCGGAGGAAGACCTGCGCGCGGCGGTGCGACGCATCGCCGAGGTGTGGTCCAAGGCGCCGGCGCGGCCGACCGCCCGCAGGGAAGGCGCGAGGGTGGTTATTCTTTAGCCTGCCCAATCCGCGGATGCGCCTCAGGAGGTCACCTTGCCAGCCCTGTTTTCTTCGCTACGCGACATCCTGCGGGTGTACAGCGGAAGCCTTCAGATCGTGCACGACGAGGAACATCACTTCTATGCCAACTGCCAGAGGTCTGATGCCAAAGGCAAAGCACAGTTCTTCGGTGCGGTGAAACTATCCGGGCGCAAACTCGTCTTCCACTTCATGCCCATCTACGACTTCCCCGAGCTGCTGGTCGACATCAGTCCAGAACTCAGGAAGCGAATGCAAGGGAAGTCGTGCTTCAACTTCGAGGCTGTCGATCCCTCGCTCCTGGTCGAATTGCAGCGCCTGGTCGAACAGGGCGCCGCGCGCTACAAAGCGGCCGGCAAGCTGTAGCCCCGCTCAGCCCGCAATTTCCCGCAGCTCCTGCCGGTACTTCCGGCTGCAGGGCAGCGCCGTGCCGTCGCGCAGGTGGACCTTCGCGTCGCCGGTGTCCAGCGGCTCGATCGAGGCGATATGCGGCAAGGCCACCATATAGCTGCGGTGGATGCGTACGAAGCGTTGCGGATCCAGCCGGGTTTCCACCCCGGCCAGGGTGCTGCGCAGCGGATAGTCGTGACCACGCACGCGCAGGTTCACGTAGTTTCCGGCCGCCTGCACCCATTCGATGTCGCTGGCGGCAATCAGGAACTCCCGGCCCAGCTTGCGCACCAGGAAGCGCTCCGGCCGCTCCACCGGCTCCACCGGCGGGCCCTGGTCTGGAGCACTCAGCAGGCTGACCTCGCCCTGCCAGCGCCGCATCACGAACCGGTAGCCCTCCATCACCAGCACGATGGAGATGACGCTGCGGACGTCCTTGAGGTACTCGTAGAACAGCTCGCGTGGCCAAGGCCCGAAGTCATATTCCTGTCCGACCGCCCGGTACGCCAGCATCCGCAGCGCCACCATGGCAGCCACGTGGACCACGCAGACCGCCATGCTCACCGGAAGGTACTGCAGCAGGCGCCGCCGCCAGTTGTCCCAGAGCAGCGGATACCGGCGCGTGTACCAGGCCAGGAAGGGGATCAGCAGCAGCAGCCACACCACCGCGCTGCTCGCCTCCCACACCACCGGCTTCCAGGTCTCGAAGCCGGCATTGAGCCGGCGCAGGTCGATCACCGTGGTGATGCTGTTGCCGAGGAGGTTGGTGCCCACCAGCAGCACCCAGAAGCCCCACTCCACCCAGCGCCGCCACGGGAGATAACGTTCGTAGGGCATCGGGTCGGGGTCGGTCATCGCGCAAGTGTAGGCGGCGGCGCGGGTGCCGCACCATTCCCGCTCGTCCCCGTGGGCCCGCGGTTCGTCCCTCGGTCCCGGCGGGCCGACCCTTCGCGCTGGCAGGCCCCGGTGCCGGGCCGCAGGGTGGTGTTCCCTGATGACTGGAGCGCACCATGCAACGCCGATACGACCTGGACTGGGTGCGCGTGTGCGCCTTTGGCGTGCTCGTGCTGTACCACGTGGGCATGTACTACGTGACCTGGGACTGGCATGTAAAAAGCCTGCATGCCAGCCACGCACTGGAACCCTTCATGGTGCTGACCGCGCCCTGGCGGCTGTCCCTGCTGTTCCTGGTGTCGGGCGCGGCCACCGCCTTCATGTTCAGCCGGATCCACACGCGTCCCGACGCGGGCGGCAGCCGGCTGCGGCTGCTCGGCACCCGTTCCTGGACCCTGCTGGTGCCGCTGGTATTCGGCATGGTGGTGGTGGTCACACCCCAGTCCTACTACGAAGTCGTGGAGCAGCTGCCCGGCGGGTATCACCATGGCTACCTGACCTTCTGGGGCCAGTACCTTTCCGGCTACGAGGGCTTCTGCGATGCCGACGGCTGCCTGCGCGTGCCCACCTGGAACCACCTGTGGTTCGTGGCCTACCTGTGGGTGTACACGGTGGTGATCTGGCTGCTGTGGTGCCTGGCGCCGCGGCCTCTGCAGGCGCTTGGACGCGGCGTGGAGCACGCGCTTTCCGGCCTGGGCGCACTGGTCTGGCCTGCGCTGCTGCTGGCGCTGCTGCGGGTGACCCTGTCCGCGCGTTTCGAATCGACCCATGCGCTGGTGGACGACTGGTACAACCACGCCCAGTACTTCGCCGTGTTCCTGCTGGGCTTCCTGCTGGCGCGCGCCGACAGGTTCTGGGATGCCCTGGCCCACCTGCGCTGGCCGGCGCTGGTGCTGTGGCTGGCCAGCTGGGCCGGGATCATCGTGTACTTCGTCAGCTATGCCGAAGCGGAGCCGCCCTCGGCGCTGCGCATGGCCATGCGCGCGGTGTGGGGCCTGAACCAGTGGTGCGCCATCGCGGCGGTGCTGGGTTTTGCTCGGCACTGGAACCCGGGCAACAACCGCGCGCTACGCTATCTGGTGCCCGCCGTGTTCCCGGTCTACATCCTGCACCAGACGATCATCGTGGTGGCGGCGCACAACCTGCAGCCGCTGGGCATTCCACCGTTGGCCGAGGGCCCGTTGCTGGTGGCGATCACCTTCGCGCTGGCCGTCCTGGGGTATGAAGGCATCCGCCGGGTCGCCTGGCTGCGGCCGTTGTTCGGGTTGAAGGTGGGCGGGGTCGCGACCCCTGCCCTGCCCGCCACCCGCGGCAACACCTAGGCGCGCAGTTCGCGGCACTGCGGCCGCGCCGGCATGCTAGCCTGCGCGGTTACGTCCATCCACTTGTTCGCCCATGCCCTCCAGGTCCCAACCTCGCCCCGCCACCCGGGATACCGGCGCCACCTTCCGCATGTTGTGGCCGCTGGTGGCAGTCATGCTGTTCTTCCTGGGCAGCGGCTTCCTGGCCGGCAAGAACATCCGCACGATCCAGGAAGGCAGTGCCCTGGTCATCCGCTCGCAGGAGACGATGAATGCCATGGGCGATGTGCTCTCGGCCGTGCAGGACGCCGAGACCGGGCAGCGTGGCTACCTGCTGACCGGGGACGAAAGCTACCTGGAACCGTATCGGACCGCGCTGGCGGTCGCCAGCACGCGGCTGGACGCCATGCAGCGCAGCCTGGCCGACGACCCCGCGCAGGGCGACAGGCTCAAGCTGTTGGCGCGCCGGGTCCAGGACAAGCTGGATGAGCTGCATGCCACCATCGAGCTGCGGCGCACCCAGGGCTTCGACGCCGCGCTGGCCGTGGTCAGTTCCAACAGCGGCAAGGCCGCAATGGACGATATCCGTGCGCGCCTGGCGGCCATGCGTGCCATCGAGCTCGACAAGCGCGCCCAGCGTCTCGCGGAAATGGAGTCGGCATACGCCACGGCGCTAAGCTCGGGGGCAGCCAGCGCGGTGCTGGGGACCCTGCTGACCATCTTCATCGCCTTCCTGCTTCGCCGCCACACCCGCGCGCGCGAACGCGACGCCTGGTTGCAGCGCGGACGCCTGGAGCTGGCCACCGCGACCGGCGGCGACCTGGACGGGGCCTCGCTTGCGCGCGCCAGCCTTGGCTTCCTCGCCGGTTTCACCGGCGCCCAGGCCGGCAAGCTGTTCGTGCCCGGCGCCCTGGGCTTCCAGCAGATCGGTGCGGTGGGCACCGCCACGTCGCCGGAAGACACCGCCAGCAGTGGCCAGCCGCTGGTCGGCGGCCTGCTCGGGCGCGCCGTGGACGAGAAGCGCGTGCTGCTCGTCAACGATGTGCCGTCGGGCTACTTCACGGTCGGCTCCGGCCTTGGACAGGCGCAGCCACGCCACCTGGTCATCGCACCCAGCCTGCACGAAGGTGAAGTGACCGGCGTCATCGAGCTGGGCTTCTTCGGCGCGGTGCCCGCCGAGGTGATCGAACTGCTCGAACTTGCCTCGGCCGACATGGCCGTCGCGCTGCGCTCGGCCGCCTACCGGTCGCGCCTGTCCGAACTGCTGGCCCAGACCCAGCGCCAGTCGGAAACGCTGCAGGTGCAGAGCGAGGAACTGCGCGTCTCCAACGAAGAGCTGGAAGAACAGAGCCGCGCGCTACGTGCCTCCCAGCATGAACTCGAAGAGCAGCAGGCCGAGCTGGAGCAGACCAACAGCCAGTTGTTCGAGCAGTCGCAGCAGCTGGAAGAGGAGCGCGACAAACTTGCCCGCGCCAATGCCGGCATCGTGGCCGAATCGCACAAGGTGCAGCGCGCCAGCCAGTACAAATCCGAGTTCCTGGCCAACATGTCGCACGAACTGCGCACGCCACTCAACTCGGCGCTGATCCTGTCCAAGCTGCTGGGCGACAACCGCGACGGCAACCTCAGCGCGGAACAGGTGAAGTTCGCCCGGACCATCCATGCCTCCGGCACCGACCTGCTCAACCTCATCAACGAAATCCTCGATCTCTCCAAGATCGAGGCCGGCCACATCGAAGTGCATGCCGAGCGCTTCGGGGTGGAAAAGCTGCTGTCGGACATCTCGGCACTGCTGGGTCCTGTCGCCAGCGAGAAGGGCCTGTCGCTGGAGGTCTCCATGAGCGCCGACTGCCCGGCGATGATTGAATCCGATCGCCAGCGCATCGAACAGATCCTCAAGAACCTGCTGTCCAACGCGCTGAAGTTCACCGAGGCCGGCAGCGTGGCCGTCTCGGCGTCGGCCACGCGCGATGGCAAGGTGGTGTTCGCCGTGCGCGACACCGGCATCGGCATCGCCCCGGAACAGCAGGCGCGCATTTTCGAAGCCTTCCAGCAGGCCGATGGTTCGATCAGCCGGCGCTACGGCGGTACCGGCCTGGGGCTGTCCATTTCGCAGGAGTTGGCGCGCCTGCTCGGCGGCGACATCACCGTGGAAAGCGAGCCAGGCAAGGGCAGCTGTTTCCGCCTGGTGGTCGCGACGAAGCTGGCGACGCAGGAGCCGCCGGCGCCGCCGGTCGCCGCAGCGCCGGTGGCACCCCCGCGCGCAACGCGTGCGGACGTCCGCCCAGCGCCGGTGAACACGCGCGCTGCAGGTGACGCAGGCAACAAGCCGGGCAGCAGCGGGCGAGGCCTGATCCTGATCATCGAGGACGACGTCGCCTTCGGCGAGATCGTCAGCGACCTCGCGCAGGAGATGGGCTTCCGCGCCAAGGTGGCGCAGACCGCCGGCGAAGCGCTGGCCGCGGCGCGCGCGGAACCCCCGCACGCCATCGTGCTGGACATCGGCCTGCCGGACCAGTCGGGGTTGTCGGTGCTGGACGTGCTCAAGCACGACATGCGCACCCGCCACATTCCCATCCACGTGGTCTCGGCCACGGACCATTCGCACAAGGCGCTGTCGCTGGGCGCGGTGGGCTACCTCGGCAAGCCCGCCACCCGCGAGGAACTCGCCGGCGTGCTCGATTCGCTGGAGCGTCGCCTCTCGCAACGCCCGCGCCGGGTGCTGGTGGTGGAAGACGACGCCGTGCAGCTGGACGCCGTGCGCGAGCTGCTCGCGGTGGCCGACGTGGAGACCATTGGCGCACGCTCCGCGTCGGAATGCCTGCAGGTGCTGGAGCAGCACAGCTTCGACTGCATGGTGCTGGACCTCACCCTCCCCGACGCCTCCGGCTTCGAGTTGCTGGAACTGCTCACCGAAAAGAGCCTGCACGCGCTGCCGCCGGTGATCGTCTACACCGGTCGGGTGCTGTCGCCGGCCGAGGAGGTGCGGCTGGGGCGCTATTCCAGCTCGATCATCATCAAGGGCGCCCGTTCGCCGGAGCGCCTGCTCGACGAGGTCACCCTGTTCCTGCACAAGGTGGTCAGTGACCTGCCGGAATCGCAGCAGGGCATGATCCGTACCGCGCAACATCGCGACACCGCACTGGAAGGGCGTCGCGTGCTGGTCGTCGAGGACGATGTGCGCAACATCTACGCCCTGATGAATGTGCTGGAGCCGCACGGCTGCAACGTGTCCATCGCGCGCAACGGCCAGGACGCCATCGATGCGTTGACCGCGGCGGTGGATGGCCCGGCGCCGATCGAACTGGTGCTGATGGACATCATGATGCCGGTCAAGGATGGTTTGACCGCCACGCGCGAGATCCGCCAGGACGGACGTTTCGGCAAGCTGCCGATCATCGCGCTCACCGCCAAGGCCATGCCCGACGACCAGCAGCAGTGCATCCAGGCCGGTGCCAACGATTACATCGCCAAGCCGCTCGACGTGGACAAGCTGGTGTCGCTGATCCGCGTGTGGCTGATGGCATGACCTGCAACGCGCCGCCTGCTGGCGGCGCGTGGACGGGCAGGTCAGTCACCCTTGCCGGCGGTGCCGATGGGGTGGGGCTTGCGGCTGCGCAGCCACAGCCAGGCAACCACGCCAAGCAGGGCCGCTGCAGCGATGTAAACCCCGTAGCTGCGCACCAGCTGGCCGACGAAATAGCCGAGCTTGTAGCCCGCACTGTAGGAATCGGCGTCCGCTGCAGCGACGCACGGGACCAGAGCCGAAAGTGCCGCCAGACCTTGAAATACCTTTTTCATGCTGCTCCTTTGGGTGTTACGACACGTAGACATCCTGCCACTGCCGGCGGCGCTCCCAGCCCGGTTACGCCGTGCGCGGTCTGACCAGCAGCGAAAGCGTGGCGCCGGCAAGTCCGCCCCAGATGGCACCATCGGTGAAGCGGAAGCCGCTGAAGTGCGAGATCGCCAATCCAATGGCCATTCCCACCAACGCAAACCCGGCGGCCATGCGCTTCCGCTCCATCAGCACTTCAGCCGCAGCGCGCTCTTCGCGCATCCGCACCATCCTTGCATCCTGATCGCGGAGATGAGGTTCCAGAATGGCGTCGGAAACCGCATCGGCCTGTGTCTTGTCCATCTGCCCCCTCCTTGGTGCTTGAATCGTATCGTAGCCGCGTTCCAAGCGACCACGGGTCCGCTGGAATCTACCCGACTCCCCTGCGCGGCACCAGTCGCGCCTGTGCAGGTCAGCCTGCAGCGTCCATCGTTCCTGGCGCGGCCACGCGGCGCGCAGCGCTCAGGTACCGGCAATACTTGCCAATGAAGATACCGGTGAAGCCGCCGGACAGAAGCAGGTAGGCCACGCTGAAGCCGGCATTGGCGCTGAGCGACGGCGAGACCGACAGCGCGGATTCGAAGCCATACTTCACCGCGAACGTGACCAGCAGCAGGGGCAGCAGGCTGTAGTCGGCGCTGCGCCACAACATTCCCGTCGACCGGTTCATGGCCAGCGTCGCGCGGCGCAGCAGCATCCATCCAAGACCCATTCCCGCAGCGATGCCAACCAGCCACTCCGCCCACGCAATCCACGAGGCGCCGTAGCGCTGGGTGATCGACCAGATGCCCCACGCGGCGAACAGCGCCGGCACGATCGCCAGCCTGGCAAGCGAGGTCTCGCCGGGCTTCATGGCGGCAATGCCCCGGGTTACCAGGAAGATGAGAAGCGCCCAGACCCAGAGGGGAGTATGCGAAACGAACTGCTGCAACATGATCGGGACGTCCCTGGCGGGGTTGGGGCGCCGACGCGGCGCCGTGGTTGAATTCTCGCGCTGGGCCCGCCCGGAACAAGTGACAGCTGTCAGCCATCGGGGAGTACAGGAAGCGCCCAGGCAGGCGTCGAGCTCGATCCATTGCCGGCGATACCCGGGCATGATTGAATCCAGCCACTGACGGTCCTGGCCGTCCCGGCTGCTCAGGATGAGGCGCATGCATGACTACTCCCGGTGAGATGCCTGGCGGCGGCGGCGGGAAACGGGATGGAGGAATGGGGCGAGGGGTAATGGCCATCGCCCTGGCGGCGCTGGCGGCATCCGCCGGGTACGCCGTGTACTCGAACATCCACCGGACATCGACCCAGGCACCGCCGGTAACGGCAATTGCCCTACCCGGTTCTTCACCGACCACTCGCAGCGCTCCGCGCGCTGCAGCAGCGCTGTTTACCAGGTCGGAGTGGGGATACCGCTGGGATGCGTCAAAGCCGGGCATCGCAGCCAGCGAAGCGGACGCTGCCTGGCTGGAGTCCAGGGGGTATCCCGGACCGGATGTCGAAGATCACCTTCGTCGCCTGTCCCTGCAGGAACTGCAGGCGCTGGCGGCACGGGGCAACCAGCCCGCCACGGCGATATACGCCTACCGGTTGGCCGCGGCGGGCGCGCCGCGCGCTGAGGTGCTGGCACTGTTGAGCAGGTCGGCAAACGAGGGATCGGTGTACGCGCTCAAAACCGCCGGCGACATTCACCTGATGGTGCAGGGATACCGCGATCCCGCCCTGGCGAGTGCCTACTACGGGCTGCTGGCCAGGGCGGGCGATCAGTCTGGATTCGAACAACGCTACCTGCTGTCCCATCAGCTCGACAGTACGCAGCGCTTTCAGTCCGATCTCATGCAGGAACAGCTCTGGCGCGACCTCAACGCCGCGCATCCAGCAGCAGGTGAGGAGCCGCGGCCAGGCTTCGACGAATTCCTGGGCCATGCATTGGGAGCGAAGCCGGAACTCTGATGCTGGAGCCCGTCGCACAGGGTCGTTGCGACACCCCGCGCATCAGCGCCCCTGCCGCGCTGCAATCGAGGCCGGGTAGCGCTCGCCCTGCACCTGGATAGCGGCCAGCACGGCTTCGATCCCTGCCAACTCGCCGGCATCCAGCACCAGCTCGGCCGCCGCCAGGTTTTCCTCCAGCCGGTGCAGCTTGGTGGTGCCCGGAATCGGTGTGATCCACGGCCTGCGCGACAGCAGCCAGGCCAGCGCGACCTGTGCCGACGTGGCGCCGCGCGCGTGGGCAATGGCGGTGATGCGGTCCACCAGTGCCTGGTTGGCACGCCGTGCGTCTGCTTCGAATCGGGGCACTACCTTGCGGAAGTCGCCGTCGGCGAAGGTGGTATCGGCGGTGATGCTGCCGGTCAGGAAGCCCTTGCCCAACGGACTGAACGGGACGAAGCCAATGCCCAGCTCCTCGCACAGCGGCAGGATCTCGCGCTCCGGCTCGCGCCACCACAGCGAGTATTCGCTCTGCAATGCGGCTACCGGCTGCACGGCATGGGCGCGACGCAGCGATGCGGCGCCTGCCTCGGACATTCCGAAGTGCCTTACCTTGCCCTCGGCAATCAGGTCACGCACGGTGCCGGCAACGTCCTCCATCGGTACCGCCGGGTCGACGCGGTGCTGGTAGAACAGATCGATGTAGTCGGTGCCCAGGTTGCGCAGCGACGCTTCGGCGACCTGCCGGATGCGCTCGGGGCGACTGTCCACGCCCTTGGTGGAGTCGCCATCGGTGAAGCCGAACTTGGTGGCAATGACTACCTTGTCGCGCACCGCAGCCAACGCTTCGCCCACCAGCACTTCATTGGCGCCCTGTGCATACGCCTCGGCCGTGTCGAAGAAGGTAACGCCCAGGTCGTAGGCACGGCGGATCACCTCGAGGCCATGCTCGCCCGTGACGGCAGGGCCGTAGCCGAAACTCAGACCCATGCAGCCCAGGCCAAGTGCTGACACGGTCGGCCCGTGGGTACCCAACGTTCTGTAGTTCATGGTGTTCTTCGCAAGCGGGGGGAGTATGGCCAATCTACGCCTCGGCCGGACATGCTTGCAGAGGCATGATGGAATATCGCTTATATGTGCAGCGCATCAATCCACATGGATAGCCACGCGCGGCCACGTCGCACCGACTTGCTACGATTCCGACAACCCCTGGCAGACGCACCTCGATGAACACTGGATTGACCCTGGCCGCAACGCTGGCGCTCGCTGCAGCTACCGGCAACGTGATGGCCGCGCCCACTGAGACCGCCCGACGCGAGATCGCCTCATTGATCGGGGCACTCGACGGTTCGTCCTGCCGCTTCCAGCGCAACGGCAGTTGGCACGACGCTGCCGAGGCGCGTGCGCACCTGCAGCGCAAGTACGATTACCTGCTGAAGAAGGACAAGGTGGATACCGCCGAGCAGTTCATCGAGCGGGCCGCCAGCCGCAGCAGCATGAGCGGACAGCCCTACCGGATCGCCTGCCCGGGCCAGCCCGAACAGACTGCTGCATCCTGGTTCGGCGCGCGACTGCAGGCGCTGCGCACGCGTGGCAGCGCCAACTGACCGACGCGTATCACCCGGCCCCGAACAGCGACTGCGCGTTCTGGAACAGGATCCAACTCGTCGCGATGAACTTGTCCCCGCCCTCCGGCCGGTTGCCCCGGTGCGTGTGGGTGAAGGCGGTGGGCGCAATCAACAGGCTGCCGGTACGCGGCGCGATCTTCCGCTCCTGGAACAGGAACTCGGTTTCCCCGGCTTCGAAGTCGTCATTCAGGTACAGCGTCCACAGCAGGTGCCGGTGCAGGGTTTCCGCCGCCGGGTCGCGCGGATACAGCTCGCAGTGCCAGTACGGGTAACCGCCCTCGCCCGCCGCATACCACTGCAGGTTGATGGCGCCGGGTCGCAGGCAGGTACGCGCCAGTTCGGAGAGCGCGGCGTCGTCCATGCCGGGGAAATCCCCCGCCGCGAGGCGCCGGGCGTGTCCATCGTTGTCTTGAATCTGCAACATCAGCGGCGAGATCAGCGCCTGTGGATAACGGCGTAGATAAGTCAAAACCCCGCTGAATACTGCCTGCTGCAGCTGGATTTCGACCTGGCGCCACTCGGGGCGCCCACTTATGCGCAGATCCTTGCTGTGCTTGAGTTCCGGGAACACGCCGCTGCCTACTTCGCCGGGCTTCAACTGTGCGCTGGCGCGCATCTGGGCCTGTATGGCGGCGCAGGTCTCGACGGGAATGGCGTTGTGGATTACTTCGATGAAGTCGAGCGGGGTGTCGGCCGGCATGGGGTCATCCGTGGGCATTTCAGCCCGATGGTGACCTGTGTTGGTGCGGGTGTCACCCCGTTGCCATTAATGGGAACGGGGTCACATCCGGTGGATCAACGTGCGTCGTGCTCGCGGTGGTAACGGGTGGCTTCGGCCACTTCGTTGCGTGAGCCGAGGAACACCGGCACACGCTGGTGCAGGTGGTCGGGCTGGATGTCGAGGATGCGCTCGCGGCCGGTGGTGGCGGCGCCGCCCGCCTGTTCCACCAGCAGGCCCATGGGGTTGGCTTCGTACATCAGGCGCAGCTTGCCCGCCTTGCCGGGGTCTTTCTTGTCCCACGGGTAGATGAAGATGCCGCCGCGGGTCAGGATGCGGTGCACGTCGGCGACCATGCTGGCGATCCAGCGCATGTTGAAGTTCTTGCCGCGCGCGCCTTCCTTGCCGGCCAGCAGGTCCTGCACGTAGCCCTGCATGGGGGCTTCCCAGTGGCGCTGGTTGGACATGTTGATGGCGAATTCCTGGGTGTCTTCGGGAATCTGCATGCCGCGCTGGGTGAGCACGAACTCGCCGGTTTCGCGGTCCAGGGTGAAGGCGTGGGTGCCGTGGCCGGTGGTGAGCACCATCTGCGTGCTGGGGCCATAGATGCAGTAACCGGCCGCGATCTGCGCGGTGCCGGGCTGCAGGAAGCTGGCGTCGGTGGGCGCTTCGGTGCCGGCGGGGCTGCGCAGCACCGAGAAGATGGTGCCGACCGACACGTTCACGTCGATGTTGGAGCTGCCGTCCAGGGGATCGAACAGCAGCAGGAAGTCGCCACGCGGGTAGGTGTCCGGCACCGGCTGGCAGTGGTCCATTTCCTCGGAGGCGCAGGCGGCCAGGTGGCCACCCCAGGCGTTGGCTTCGAGCAGGATCTCGTTGCTGATCACGTCGAGCTTCTTCTGGGCTTCGCCCTGTACGTTGCCGGTGCCGGCGTCGCCGAGCACGCCACCCAGTGCGCCCTTGCTGACCGCGATGGAAATGTTGGTGCAGGCGCGGCCCACCACTGCAATGAGCTGGCGCAGGTCGGCGTTGATGCGGCCGGCGTGCTGCTCTTCGATGAGGTACCGGGTAAGCGACGTACGGGACATGGAATGGCTGCCAAAGACATTTCGGGGCCGTATTGTGGCCCGTCCGGCAAGGCATTACGAGGCAGCCGGGTCACGTAAGCGGTTACAGCGTGCGAACGGCGCGGCGCGTTGCGCCGTCACACGACCAACGGTCGTGTGCCACCAGGGTTTCAACGGGTGCGGATGGTTTTGGCCGACATGCACGGTGCGCGTCGGTGCACCCGTCCGGAACGACCCGGTAGGTATCGACCGTTGGTCGATACGCCGACCAAAAAAAACGGCCGCAGCAAGCGGCCGTTCTTCATGTCACCGCAGCAGCAGCTCAGCCCCTGGCGACGGTCGCCACGGCCTTGGCCACGTATTCCAGGTTGCCCTGGTTCAGTGCGGCTACGCAGATGCGGCCAGTACCCACCGCGTAGATGCCGTACTCGTCGCGCAGGCGGTCCACCTGCGGGCGGCTCAGGCCGGAATACGAGAACATACCCGCCTGGTCGTTGATGAAGGCGAACTCCGGCGCACCGGCGGCCACCAGCTTGTCCACCAGGCCATGGCGCAGGGCGTGGATGCGCTCTCGCATCTCGGTCAGTTCCTGCTCCCAAAGCTGGCGCAGCTCGGGGCTGTTCAGCACGCCGGCCACCAGCGCAGCGCCGTGGGTGGACGGGCTGGAGTAGATGGTGCGGATGATGCGCTTGACCTGCGACTGCACGGCCTTGGCCGCGTTTGCATCCGGGGCCACCACCGACAGCGCGCCGACGCGTTCGCCATACAGCGAGAACGACTTGGAGTACGAGTTGGCGACCACGAAGCTGTCGATGCCGGCTTCGGCAATGATGCGCACGGCCGCGCCATCTTCCTCGATGCCCTTGTCGAAGCCCTGGTAGGCCATGTCGATGAACGGGAACAGCTGGCGTTCCTTCAACAGGGCGGCCACCTGCTTCCACTGCGCGACGGTGAGGTCGGCGCCGGTGGGGTTGTGGCAGCACGCGTGCAGCAGCACCACGGTGCCCGGCTGCAGCGTGTTGAGGTCGGCCACCATGGCATCGAAATCAACGCCGTGGGTGGTCGGGTCGAAGTAGCTGTATTCCACGACCTCGAAGCCGGCCGCGCCGAACACCGCGCGGTGGTTTTCCCAGCTGGGGTTGCTGATGGCGATGGTGGAATGCGGAAGCAGCTTGTGCAGCAGGTCCGCGCCCACGCGCAGGGCGCCGCTGCCGCCAATGGTCTGCGAGGTGGCCACGCGGCCGGCGGCCAGCAGCGGCGAGTCCTTGCCGAAGACCAGTTCGCGGGTGGCCTGGGTGTAGGCCGGCAGGCCGTCGATGGGCAGGTAACCGCGCGGTTTGGCTTCGTTGGCGAGCTGCTGCTCGATCTGCTTCACGGCACGAAGCAGCGGAATACGGCCGCTTTCGTCGTAGTAGATGCCTACGCCCAGGTTGACCTTGGTGGGGCGGCTGTCGGCGTTGTACGCTTCGGTCAGACCCAGGATCGGGTCACCCGGGACCAGTTCCACATTTGCAAAGAAGGACACGGCGGTACTCTTTCGATGACGGAGGGGGGGATCGCATCGTAACAAAGCCGCAGCGGGGGCGCGGCGCCGGCCGTCACCTGGAACACCGTACCCTGTCGTGCGGTACCTGTTTTACGGAGAGCCCCCCTCTGAACATCTTTCGTTTGACCCCGTTGGCCCGATGCTGTGCGCTGCTTTCGGCCTCGGCCCTGCCGAACCTGGCACAGGCCCAGACCGTACCGCCTGCTCCGGCCCCGATTGAACGCCTGCCTGCGGTTCAGGTGCAGGCCGCCCGGGGCCAGCAGGTGGCCGATGTGGACCTGCCCGCCTCACTGAGCACGGTGTGGCTGGACGATGACGTCAATGGCAACCTGGCCCAGCTGTCCGAGGCACTCTCGGGCGTGCCCGGGGTGGTCGCCCGCGACCGCCAGAACCTGGCGCAGGACACCCAGCTTTCCATCCGTGGCTTCGGCGCCCGCTCCACCTTCGGGGTGCGCGGCGTGCGGGTACTCGTCGATGGCGTGCCGGCCACCATGCCTGACGGGCAGGGCCAGCTGTCCCATGCCAGCCTGCTGTCCGCCGAGCGGGTAGAGGTGCTGCGCGGGCCGTTCTCGGCGCTGTACGGCAATTCCTCCGGCGGCGTGGTCCAGGTCTGGAGCGCCGATGGCCAACAGGGCGATCCCTGGCGGCTGCGCGCGGCCGGTGGCAGCGACGGCACGCTCAGCACCGGGGCCCAGCTGCGCGGGCAGGAAGGGCCGATCCGCTACAACGTGGCAGCCAATCATTTCCGCACCGACGGCTGGCGCGACCACAGCGCGGCCCGGCGCGAATCGGTCAATGCCCGCCTGGGCATGGATGCCGGCGGCGGCACGCTCGACCTGGTGTTGAACTACTTCGATTCGCCGGACGCGCAGGACCCGCTGGGCCTTACCCGCGAACAGGTCCGGCAGGATCCGCGCCAGGCTACGGCGGTCGCCACCCAGTACAACACCCGCAAATCGGTGCGCCAGGCGCAGGCCGGGCTGGTATTCACCCGCACCCGCGACGCGCAGACCTGGCGTGCGATGGGCTATGCCGGCCAGCGCAGCGTAGAGCAGTACCTGGCCATTCCGCCCGGGCCGCAGGCCAACCCGCTGCATGCCGGCGGGGTGATCGACCTGGACGGCGGCTACGGCGGGCTGGACCTGCGCTGGGCCTGGAACGGCGACTGGGCAGGACGGCCGCTGGAACTGGTGATCGGTGCCAATGCCGACCAACAGCAGCAGGACCGGCGCGGTTACGAGAACTTCGTCGGCAGCAGCCTGGGCGTGCGCGGCGCGCTGCGGCGCGACCAGAGCGACCGGGTGCGCAACGTGGACCAGTTCGCGCAGGCGTTCTGGCAGTGGGCGCCGCGCTGGTCGCTGCTGCTGGGCGTGCGCCACAGCGAGGTGCGCTTCCGCTCCAACGACCACTACGTCACCGCGCGCAACCCGGACGACAGCGGCGCGCGCGATTACTCGGCCACCACCCCGGTGGCGGGCGTGGTGTTCCACGCCAGCGATGCGTGGCGGATCCATGCCTCGGCCGGGCGCGGGTTTGAAACCCCCACCTTCAACGAGCTGGGCTACCGCGCCGACGGCGCCGCCGGGCTGGCGCTGGACCTGTCGGCGGCGCGCAGCCAGAACCTGGAGCTGGGCACCAAGTGGCGCAACGCCGGCGGCGCGGCATTCGACGCGGCGGTGTTCCGGGCCAGCACCGACGACGAGCTGGCGGTGGCCAGCAATACCAACGGCCGCAGCACCTACCGCAACATCGGCAGGACCCGTCGCCAGGGGGTGGAGGCCAGCCTGCAGGTGCCGATCAGCGCGCAGCTGGAAGCCAGCCTGGCCTACACCTACGTCGAGGCCACCGTGCGTGAGCCCTACCTGGTCTGCGCCGGCAGCGGCTGCGCTACGCCGAACACGGTGGTGGCGGCCGGCGCAAGGCTGCCGGGCGTGCCGGCGCAGCAGTGGTTCGGCCGGCTGCAGTACCGGCCGGGTGCGTGGCAATGGGCCGGTGAGGTCGTGGCCTCCAGCGACACGGTGGTGAACGACCTGGCCACCGACAAGGCGCCGGGGTATGCCCTGCTGAACCTGGAAGCGGCGCGCAGGTGGACCACCGATCAGGGCGCGCTGCGGCTGTTTGCGCGCGTCGACAATGTGCTGGACCAGCGCTATGTCGGCTCGGTGATCGTCAACGACGGTAACCAGCGGTTCTTCGAGCCGGGGCCGGACCGGCGCTACAGCGTCGGGGTCCAGTGGGCGTGGCAATGAGGGAGCGCGGTCCTTCGACCGCGCCTGTTCATTTGGGAATCTTGGCCGGCACGAACGGCGAGGTGGGGTCGCTGGCGGGGAAGGTCTCTTCCAGCGCCTCGTCCTGGTTGTCGCTTTCGTGCGCCTTGCGCGCGGCCCGGTGGTGCGGGTGTTCGTCACAGGCGGCGTCCGGCCGGCCGGAGGGGTCCTTGCGGTCGCGAGAGGCGTGAACGTCGTCTTCGCCGGTACGCAGGTGTTCGGGGGTATGCGATGGCGACATGCCGGCGCCGCGGTCTTCGGCCTCCTGCAGGTCATGTTTGGCGCGCTGTTCGCCGGGAACCGGGGAAGTGGCTTCGCGCAGGGGATCGCGTGGCATGGTGGTGGCTCCACAGAACTGAAGGTTGAAACACGGCCCGATGCCGTGCAAAAAAAGCATACGCACCAGAGGGGGAAGGCCGACGTGAAGCCTTGCGACGACCACCACAACGCATCTGTCACGGCTGGATAACGGCGCCGGGGCTATTCCTGCCAGCCCCCACCCCGTGCCGGAGACGTGTCATGCCCCGCCTGGATCGCCGTGCCGCACCCGTGCTGTTCAATGCCTACCTGCAGCCGGAACGGAGCGCGCGGCGCGACCGCCGTCGCCGCGCCGAAGAGCCTGAAGCGGTTGCGCAGGACTACCTGCAGTACATGCGCAGCGACTATGAACGCCGCCGCAGTCAGGGAAGGCGGACCTGGAAGGACCTGTACCCGGCGTACACCTTCGCGCTGACCACGCACTACGCCGACTGGCCGCGGGGCGCCGACGACGACACCGATGGCGAACTGGCCGAGCATTGGGAGCAGATGCGCGGGCAGTCGCGGCTGTGCTGGCCGCAGGCACGCGCCATCGTCGAAGACGCCTGGATGGCCCTGGACCAGATGCCTGCAGCGGCGGTGCATGGCCCGCTGCAGTAAGGTCCTGGACGTGTAGCCGCCCTGCACGGGCCGGACACGGGCGTTTCACGCGCTGCGCGGTACAGCTGGCGCCTCTCTTCTTCAGGAGTGGCGCCGCCATGGCCCGACCGATCTGGACCGGAACCCTGTCATTCGGGCTGTTGAACGTACCGGTGTCGCTGATGTCCGGCGAACGCAAGGTGGACCTTTCGTTCCGCATGCTCGACTCGCGCGACCGCAAACCGATCCGCTTCGAGCGGGTCAACGCCGATACCGGCGAAGAAGTGCCCTGGAAGGACATCGTCAAGGCCTACGAGTACGACAAGGGCAGCTATGTCGTGCTGGACGAGAGCGATATCAAATCCGCCGCGCCGGAGAGCCATGAAACGGTAGAGGTGGAAACCTTCGTCGATGCCAGCCAGATCGACCCGCGCTACTTCGAGAAGCCCTACCTGCTGGTGCCGGGCAAGAAAGCCGAGAAAGGCTACGTGCTGCTGCGCGAGACGCTGCGCAGCACCGGCAAGGTGGGCATCGCCCGCGTGGTGGTGCGCACCCGCGAATATCTGTGCGCAGTGATGCCACACGAACATGCGCTGGTGCTGCTCATCCTGCGTTACCCGCAGGAGCTGGTGGACCCGGAAGAGCACAAGCTGCCCACCGGCTCGCTTTCCGACTACCGGATCAGCAGCAAGGAAACCGAGATGGCCGAGCAGCTGATCGAATCGATGTCGGGTGAATGGAAGCCGGATGAGTACCACGACGAGTTCCGCGAGCGCCTGCAGGCGGTGTTGACCAGGCGCATCAAGGAAAAGGGCGGTACCACCACGGTTGAAGACGAGCCCGCGCCGCGCGAGGATGCCGCCACCAACGTGGTGGACTTCATGTCGCTGCTGCAGAAGAGCCTGGATGCGAAGAAGCGCACGCCTGCGAAGAAGAGCGCGGCGGTGTCGAAGGTGGTGAAGAAGGCGGCGCCCGCCAAGAAGGCGGCGAAGGCGACCAAGGCCGCGGGCAAATCCACGAAATCGACTTCCAAGCCTGCCAAGGCGACCAAGAAGGCCGCCAAGGCAGCGCCTACGCGCAAGGCCGGGTAAGCGGCCATGTCGTTGCAGGAATACCGGCGCAAGCGCCGCTTCGGCGAAACCCCCGAACCCGATGATGAGCGCCGGGGCGCGGCCGCGCGGCGACCGATCTTCGTGGTGCAGCTGCACCATGCCAGTTCGCGCCACTACGATTTCCGACTCGAAGCCGATGGCGTGCTGAAGAGCTGGGCGGTGCCGAAGGGGCCATCGTTGCGGGTCGGCGAAAAGCGGCTGGCGGTGGAGGTGGAGGATCACCCGCTGTCCTACGCCAGCTTCGAAGGCGATATTCCCCACGGCCACTACGGCGCTGGCCACGTGGACGTGTACGACCACGGCACCTGGGCCTGCGATGGCGACCCCCTGGAGGCCATTGCGGCCGGCAAGGTCGACTTCGTGCTGCACGGCAGCCGCCTCAAGGGCGGCTGGAAGCTGGTGCGCACCAACATGAAAGGCAAGCAGCACCAGTGGCTGCTGATCAAGCGCGACGATGAAGACGCGCGTGACGCCGATGCGGACGCGTTGCTGGAGGAGGTCGTGCCCATGAAGCGCACTGCGACGAAAGCCAGGACCGTAAAAACGACGCGGTCGACGAAGACCACCACGTCGAAAACAACGACGTCTTCCAGGACACGCCCTGCCGCGTCGGCTGCGCCGCCCCGACCCGCCGCGCGCCGCAACGCCGACGCGCGCTGGAACAAGCGCGCGCTGACGCTGGAGCACGCGAAAGACACGCCCTACCCGCACGACTTCAAGCCCCAGCTCACCGACCACCGTGCCAACGCGCCGGACGGCGAAGCATGGCTGCACGAGATCAAATGGGACGGCTACCGGCTCATCGCCGACGTGAGCGATGGCGTGGTGGCGCTGCGCTCGCGCAACGGCCTGAACTGGACCGACGACTTCCCCGAGGTCGTGCAGGCGATCGAAGCCCTGCCGGTCAGCGACCTGCGCCTGGACGGCGAACTGGTGGTGCTCGATGCGCAGGGCCGCAGCGACTTCACCGGCCTGCAGAAGGTCATCGACGGCACCGCCAGACAACCGCTGCGCTACGTGGTGTTCGACATGCCCGGCGTGGCCGGGGCGGACATCAGCCGCGCGCCGCTGCTGGAGCGCAAGAAGCTGATGAAAGACCTGCTGGGCGACACCCCGGGCACGCTGGCCTACAGCGACCATGTGCTCGACCACGGCCCGGCGGTGTTCGAGGCCAGCGGCAAGGCAGGCTTCGAAGGCATCATCAGCAAGCGGGTGGACGCGCCGTACGTCAATGCACGCGCCCCCAGCTGGGTGAAGGTGAAGCACGAGAACACCGATGAATTCCTGGTAGTCGGTTACACCGAACCGAAAGGCGCACGCAGCGGTTTCGGCTCGCTGCTGATGGCCACGCCGGACCAGGGCGGGCTGCGTTATGTGGGCCGTGTAGGTACGGGGTTCGATGATGCAAAGCTGGCGTCCATGCACCGCCAGCTCAAGGCGCTCGCCACCGATACCGCCGCGGTCGAGCTGCCGTCGCACGTGCCGTTCAAAGCCAGCAGCGTGCATTGGGTCGAACCGACGCTGGTGGCCGAAGTCGCGTTCCGTGGCTGGGCGAAGGAAGGCCTGCTGCGCCAGGCCAGCTTCAAGCGCCTGCGGGAGGACAAGACCGCCAGGGATCTTGGCGTGGCGGGCAAGGCGGCGCGCGCCACGTCTACTGGCAACAAAGCGAAGGCGGACGACGCACCCGGGAAGCCGCGGGGCGGTACGAAAGCGGCGACTGCGAAGAGCGCCAGCGCAGCCGACGATGGGGTCACCATCAGCCACCCCGAGCGCGTGGTGTTCGCCACGGCCAAGCTGACCAAGGGCGACGTGGCCGAGTATTACCGGCAGATGGCGCGCTGGATCCTGCCCGAAGTGGCGCGGCGGCCGCTGTCGCTGCTGCGCTGCCCCGATGGCGTGGACAAGCCCTGCTTCTTCCAGAAGCACCACGGCACCGGGCTCGGCGACGCGGTGGAGGCCATTCCGCTGCAGCAGAAGAGCGGCCGCGAGGATTACCTGTACATCGAAGACGTGGCCGGCCTGCTGCAGCTCGTGCAGATGAACACCTTGGAGCTGCATCCGTGGGGCGCCACGGTGGACGACCCCGAACACCCCGACCGGCTGGTCTTCGACCTGGACCCGGGCGACGGCGTGACCTGGACGGCGATCAAGGCGGCGGCGCGGGATGTGCGCGACCGCCTGCAGGAGATTGGACTGGAAAGCTTCGTGCGCCTGTCCGGCGGCAAGGGCGTGCACGTGGTGGTGCCCTTGAAGCCGAAGGCGGATTGGGCGCAGGCGAAGGATTTCTGCGAGTCGTTCGCGCAGGCCCTGGCCGAACACGCGCCGGATCGCTACGTGGCCACGATGAGCAAGGCCAAGCGCAACGGCGTGATCTTCATCGATTGGCTGCGCAACGCGCGAGGCGCCACCAGCGTCTGTTCGTGGTCGCTGCGGGCAAGGCCCTCGGCCGGCGTCGCCGTGCCGCTACGCTGGGAGGAACTGGGCCGCATCACCGCCGCAGACGCCTTCCCGCTGCACAAAGCACTGCAGCGCGCCCAGAAGCTGAAGCAGGACCCCTGGGAAGGCATCGATCAGGTAAACCAGGTGCTGCCAACGCTGTAACGGGCGCAGCCAATGCGCCGTTCAACCGTGATGCGTGTATCGACTCACCGTAGAGCCGGGCTCTGCCCGGCTGCTCTCATCCCAACCGCACCCGATACCGCGCACCCAACCAGATTCCCACCGCCTGCACCGGCACCGACACCAGCAACGTCACCACGAACCAGTACGGGTAATCACTGCCCAGGTCCCAGGCGGCATACACCGACGCCGCAGCGATCAGCGCCCACACCACGCCACCGTGCACGTATGGCCACACCGGCGCATAGCGCGCTGCAAACGCGGTAGCGGCGACGCCGCCAACAATGGTCCAGCCCAGGTCCCAGGCCAACCGGCCTTCGCCCTCGCCCAATCCGACCCACGGTGCGATCCATCCGCCGGCGCCACTCACCATGCCCAGCACGAACAGCGCCACCACGATGCAGAGCACCGAGAGCGCAACCGTTTTTGCAGTGGTGAGCGCAGACATGGGTCGTCAGCCCACCAGCGCCGCCGACGCCTTCGCCAGCTGCTCGATGCCGGCCCAGTCCCGCGCCTGCAGCAGCGCGCGCGTGGTCAGCCACGAGCCGCCCACGCACAGCACATTGGGCAGGTGCAGGAAATCGCGCGCGGTCTGTGCGCTGATCCCGCCGGTCGGGCAGAACCGCACGTCGCCGAACGGGCCGTTCCAGGCCTGCAGCATGCCGATGCCACCGGCCTGCACGGCCGGGAAGAACTTGAAGGTATCCAGCCCGTGTTCCAGGCCCTGCATCAACTCGGAAGAAGTGGCCACGCCGGGCAGGAACGGCAGGTCGCTGTCGCGCGCGGCGGCGTACAGCCGTTCGGTCGCACCCGGCGCCACCGCGAACCGGCCGCCGATCGCCTTCACCTTCTCCATCTGCGCGGCGCTGAGCACGGTGCCCGCGCCCACCACCGCGTCCGGCACCGCTTCCACCATCGCCTGGATGGCGTCCATCGCCACCGCGGTGCGCAGGGTCACCTCGATCACCGGCAGCCCGCCGTTGAACAGCGCCTGGGCGACATGCACCGCCTCGTCCACGCTTTCAGGGGTGTACACCGGAATGACCGGGGCCAGTTTCAGGACTGCGCGTACGCGCGGATCAGCGCCGGACATCGAATCGCTCCTCGCCCGTCAGGGCCAGTACGTCAGCTTCACTGACGAGGTTGAAATCACCGGGGATCGAATGCTTCAGGCTGGCAGCGGCCAGGCCGAAGCGCACGATCGCATCCGGTTCGAAGCCCTGCATCATGCCATGCAGGATGCCGGAGGCGAATGCATCGCCACCGCCAATGCGGTCCACGATGCCGATCATTTCACGGGTCGGCGCCACGGCGCGGGTGCCATCGCGGCCCAGCAGCATGGCCCCCAGCGCGTGGTGGTCCACGCTGTGCGCGGTGCGCTGCGTGCAGGCCATCCACTGCAGGCGCGGGAAAGCGGCGAATGCCTGCACCGCGGCGGCGTCCACGCGCTCGGCCAGCACGGCTTGTTCGAACTGCCCGCCCAGCACCACGCCGATGTCGCGGTAGTCGGCGAACGCCACCGTGGCGCAGGCGAACAGCTCACGCAGGATGCCCGGCGCGTCGCCTTCCCAACGTGCCCACAGCGACGGCCGGAAGTTGCCGTCGAACGACACCTTCACCCCGCGCGCGCAGGCCGCCTGCGCGGCCACCAGGGTGGCCTCGGCCATGGACGGGTTCAGCGCAGGGCTCACCCCGGACAGGTGTAGCCATTCCACGCCGTCCAGCAGCACGTCCCAGTCGTAGTCACTGGCGGTGCCCAGTGAGAAGGCGGAGTCCACCCGGTCATAGACCACTTCGCTGGCGCGCTGTACCGCGCCGGTGGTGAGGAAATACAGGCCCATGCGGCCCGGCCGGGTCTGCACGTGGGTGGTGTCCACTCCGTGCCGGCGCAGTTCGCCGGCGACGTACTGGCCCAGCGGATTGGCCGGCAGCGTGCTGACCATGTGCACGGTATGCCCGAAGTGCGCCAGCGACACCCCCACGTTGGCCTCCGCGCCGCCGGCATGCACCGCCACCTGCGGCGTCTGCAGCAACAGCTCACGGCCCGGCGCGCTCATGCGCAACAACAACTCCCCGAAACAGACAACACGACTCATGGCGATGGATCCTTCGTGAGGGTCATGACCCGGGGACAGGCCCCGAGTCGTAATGGCTAGCGGTGTCATTCTAGCGGCGCGGGCCCGTCCGTCCACCCGCCCGCTCTGTCGAAGCCTATGTCCCGCAAGCGTCTACGGGACATGGAAAGTCTGTTGCGGTGCAAGATGCTCGATCCCCAACGGACTGTTAACGTCCGCCCTGACCAGCGGTGTCATTGCACTGACATGTCGCCGGATAGCTGTTTCATGTAGCACCTTGGGAGAGGGAAAACATGCAATATCGAAACATCCAGAAAAAGACACCGGTTACCTTGCTCGCCCTGTCGATCGGCCTGGCGCTGAGCGGAACCACCCTGGCGCAGGATCCGGCCCCGGCTTCGGCCACCGACCTGGACACCGTCACCGTCACCGGCTACCGCGCCAGCGTCGAGAAGGCGCTGGACATCAAGCGCGGCGAAGCCGGCGTGGTCGACGCCATCGTCGCCGAAGACATCGGCAAGTTCCCCGACCTGAACCTGGCCGAGTCGCTGCAGCGCGTGCCCGGCGTGGTCATCACCCGTGAAGCCGGCGAAGGCCGCAACATCTCGGTGCGTGGCCTGGGTCCGGACTTCACCCGCGTGCGCATCAACGGCATGGAAGCGCTGACCACGGTCGGCGCCGGCGACCAGAGCGGCGGCACCAACCGCGGCCGCGGCTTCGACTTCAACGTGTTCGCCTCGGACCTGTTCTCGCAGCTGCTGGTGCGCAAGACCGCCTCGGCCGACGTGGAAGAAGGCTCGCTGGGCGCCACCGTCGACCTGCGCACCGCGCGCCCGTTCGACTACGACGGCTTCACCTTCGCCGCCAGCGGCCAGGCCAGCTACAACGCGATGGCCGAAAAAGCCGACCCGCGCGTGGCCGCGCTGATCTCCAACACCTGGGCCGATGGCACCTTCGGCGCGCTGCTGTCGGTGGCCTATTCCGAGCGCCAGGCGCTGGAAGAAGGGTCCAACACCGGTCGCTGGGCCAACGGCCCGAGCAACGGTAACTTCAGTGCGGCGTCGCCGTTCGCCGCCGCGCGGTCGGCCAGCGTCTACCACCCGCGCTTCCCGCGTTACGTGCAGATGGAACACGAGCAGAAGCGCCTGGGCGTGACCGGCACGCTGCAGTGGAAGCCGACCGACGCCACCGAAATCTCGCTGGACACGTTGTACTCGAAGATCGACGCCAAGCGCGACGAACACTACATCGAAGCGATTTCCTTCAGCCGCGGCACCAGCACCACGCCGCGCCTGGTCGGCAAGCCGGCGATGATCGTCAAGGATGGCGTGATCGAGAACAACGCGCTGGTCTACGGTGAGTTCGACAACGTCGACATCCGCACCGAAAACCGCCACGACGAGTGGAGCACCGAGTTCAAGCAGATCGCGCTGAACGGCCAGCACCGCTTCGGCGACGACTTCACCTTGTCCGGCAAGGTGGGCATCTCGCGCTCCAAGCACGAGAATCCCATCCAGACCACCATCATCATGGACAAGTACGATGTCGATGGTTACAGCTACGACTACCGTGGCAACAGCCGGTTCCCGAAGCTGAACTACGGCATCGACCCGACCAACCCGGCGGGCTGGGAACTGGCTGAGATCCGCCTGCGTCCGCAGTACGTGGACAACGACTTCGACACCGGCCAGGTCGACTTCAACTGGAATGTCAGCCCGGGCTTCCGCCTGAAGGGCGGCATCCTCGCCAAGAACTACACCTTCGACACCGTGGAACTGCGGCGCGCCAGCGAACTGGCCGTGCCGAACTTCCCGAACGGCACCAAGATCGTGCCGGTGGACATGACCCAGCAGGCCGGCCTGAAGGGCATCACCGGTACCCCGGACCAGTGGGTGGTGCCGGACCTGAACGCCATCGCCAACCAGTTCGACATCTACAGCAACAGCGGCATCTTCGCCGTCGCCCCGCGGGCCAACAACTCGCGCAGCGTGGAAGAAGAAGACCGCGGCGGCTACCTGATGGGCGAGTTCTCGACCGAGCTGGGCAGCATTCCGTTCTCCGGCAACTTCGGCGTGCGCTACGTGAAGACCAAGCAGAGCTCCACCGGTCTTTCCACCCTGGCCACCGGCACCGTGGCGACCACGGTCGATCGGGAGTACGACGACACCCTGCCCTCGTTCAACCTGGTGGCCGAGATCACCCCGGACTTCCTGATCCGCCTCGGTGCGGCCAAGGTGATGAGCCGACCGGGCCTGGGCAGCCTGACCCCGGGCGCCACCGTGGCCGTGGCCGGCGGTGCGCGCACCATCTCCAGCGGCAACCCGTTCCTGGATCCGATCCGCGCGAAGAACGTGGACCTGGGCTTCGAGTGGTACTTCGCCGAAGGCGCGATGGCCGGTGTCGGCCTGTTCTACAAGGACATCGAAAGCTTCGTGCAGACCACCCGCGAAGTGGCGCCGTACAGCGCCAGCGGCCTGCCCGATTCGCTGCTGATCGGCACCGGCGCCTCGCCTTCGGATGACTTCACCTACACCAAGCCGGTCAACACCCCCGGTGGCGAGCTGCACGGCGTGGAAGTGAACTACACCCAGCCGTTCACCTTCCTGCCCGGCAACTGGTCCAACCTGGGCATGCAGTTGAACTACACCTGGGTGGAATCGCAGATCCAGTACATCAACTCCAGCGGCCAGCCGGTGATGAAGGCGGACCTGACCGGTCTGTCCAAGTCGTCCTGGAACGCAACGCTGTTCTATGAAGGCAAGGTGTGGTCCGGCCGTGTGTCGGCGACCAACCGCGACGATTACCTGACCCAGGTGCCCGGCACCGAAGCAGGCTTCAACGTGGACGGCACCCACGGCATGACCGGCACCACCTTCATCGACGCCTCGATCCGCTACACGATCAGCGACCAGCTGGAGCTGAGCCTGGAAGGCATGAACCTGACCAACGAAGCCAGCGACGAGTGGGTGTACTCGCCGGCAACCGGTCGCCTGCCGCTGCAGTACACCGAAACCGGCCGCCAGTACCAGTTGGGCGTTCGCTACAAGTTCTGATCGCGCAACACCGGCGGCGGCGTGGGCAACCACGCCGCTGTTGCGGCGCAAGATGCCGCACTGCGTTCCCTTTGCTAGTTTCTGACGGCCCTGCGCTGACGCCGCGGCCGTGGCGTTGCGCCATGTTCCGCTGACGAGGATGGCGTGTCGAGCTGCACGTTCTCGTTGTGGAAAGGAAAGTCACATGCTGCTTCGCGTTGATGTTCGGCCCACGGCGATCGCCCTCGCCCTGCTCCTGGCCACCGTTGGTGGCGCCTCGGCGCAGGATGCACCGCAGCTGCTGTTCCACGTGTCGGCCGACAAGGGCTTCGAGGCAGACACCGCTCAAGGCGACGCGGTTCCGAACTTCCAGGACAAGGTCAAACGCGTGGCCGATGGCGCGCGCGGCTCGGCCATCCAGTGGGAAGACGATGGCGTGCTCTCCTGGAACGCGCCGGGCAACATCCTGGCCCAGCGCGGCACCCTCGGCTTCTACTGGCGTTCGCGCTACGCGGTCGGCGAAGCGCCGTTCGTGATCTTCCGGGTCGGCTATGCCGACCACAGCAGCTGGGACATGGCCTGGCTGCGCATCGACTGGAACGGGCACGGCTTCGATGCCTTCGTGACCGACGCCAACCTCGCCCGCACCCGCGTCTCGTTCAAGCTGGACCAGAATCCTTCACCCCGGCAATGGCAGCACATCGCCTTCGGCTGGGATGAGAATCACGGGGTGCGCCTGTACGTGGACGGCAGGGAGGTCGCGCGACAGGAGACCACCGCCGATTACGATGCGGCGCTGGACCAGCTCGGCCTGGCCGGACGGGTGATGGCGCCCTACCAGGTGCAGAGCCGCTACAACTTCCTGCGCGGCAGCGACGTCGACGAAATCCGCGTGTACGACCGCCTGCTGGATCCGGCCGGGATGGCCGCGCTGGCGGCGAACAAGGCGCCCACCACCGCGGTCGCCGACAGCAACGCGATGCGTTCCTGGAACCACCGCTTCGGCTGGGACAGCGCAGCGCCGCCTGCGTTGTCCGCACCCGTCACCCGCATCCGCAAGATCGAGTTCGCCGACACCAAAGACCACAAGCAGTGGATGTGGAAGGCGACCGATGGCATCGCCGAGACCACCTGGCCAGGCGTGTACAACCGCTCGCGCCTGCCGGGCCGGAATGACTATTTCCAGCTGCCGGACTGGAACACCTACGTGGAAGGTGGGCAGCAGCTCGACCTGAGCGTGCCGGACGGCGAGACCGTCAACCGCATTGAAGTGCGGGGTGCCGCATACGGTTCGCTCAGCCACGGCACCGGTGGCGCTGCCGCCACGCCGCTGCTGCAGCGCCCGCAGGGCGTGGTGCGCAGCGTGGACGACATTCCCGCGCAGACCGGCGGCGTACTGCATTTCCGCAATACCGCACAGGAAACACCGATCCAGGAAATCTGGGCCTACCAGGTCAGCGACGGGGCCGAGCCGGAAGGCACGGTCAAGCAACGTTACCTGGTCGACAGCCAGGCCCTGCCCGACTACCTCAACATCACCGCACTGCGCGCGTACATCGACGGCCGCTACCCCGCCGCCGAACGCAGCACCGTGATGGCACTGCCCAAGGGCGCCGGTTCGCGCCGGCGCGGCGTGGACACGCTGCCGGCCCAGCCGCTGCCGATCGTGCACGTGCTGATCCCCTCCGGCGTGGGCGACGCCCCGGCCGCGCAGCCGCTGATCCGCAGCTGGGCGCACAGCTGGGAAAACATGCATGACGGCCTGGATGGCGTGGCCATCGACCTGCCGGCACTGGACCTGCCAGCAGCCAAGGACGGGCTCATCCCGCTCAACATCCGCATCAAGGATCCGATCTGGCCGGCGCGCGACATGATCGATGTCTCGGTGTCGGTCAAGCCGAACCAGAAACGCACGCTGTGGCTGGACCTGCGCGACCGCATCCTCACCGCCGACAGCCTGTGGATCAGCATCGCGTCCGGCGCGCCTGGCTTCAATGCCGCGTCGCTGGACGGGGCGGAGATCCGCATGGTCTACAAAGACCGCACCGAAGCGAAACAGGAGCACCTGGCCGACCGCTTCAACCAGGTACGCGACAACTGGGGGTTCCTGGTGGAAGAGCACACCACCTCCAAGCGCCAGCGGCTGTACGCGCGTGTGTATGCGGACCTGAGCGACCTGCTGCGGGTCGACCCGGACCATGAACTCGGCCGGCTGTACTGGAACTACATCAGCTACAACAGCCAGGGCAAACCGCCGTTCACCCAGCCTGCGGCCCCGAAGGGCGTACCGCTGTGGGCGTTCCGGCAGACCGAAGACCTGAAGTACGTGCGCCGCTTCGTGGACTGGTGGATCGACAACCGCCAGATCGCGTACGGCGACTTCGGCGGCGGGATCTCCGACGACACCGACCTCACCCAGCAGTGGCCGGGCCTGGCGCTGATGGGCGTCGAGCCGGACCGCCTCAACCGATCGCTCACCGCCCTGTCCGACGCGGTGTACCGCAACGGCATGTTCTCCAACGGGCTCAGCACCATCGAGACCGATGAGCTGCATGCCTACGAGGAAGGCATCAACGCCAACAGCGCCATGCTGTACCTCAACTGGGGCGATCCGCTCACCGTCGAGCGCCTGATGGAAACGGTGAAGGCGTTCGACGAGCGCATCATCCTGCCCAACCCGCAGGGTCACCTGCTGTTCTCCAGCAACTGGTTCGGCGGCAACAAGGTCTACCGCGAGCCGAACTGGCAGTGGCAGAAGCCGTACTCGTTCCCGGCGCTGCACCCGGCCTTCCTGATGGGCCAGTACAACGCCGACCCGACCGGTCGCAAACTGGTCACCGGCCTGGCCGACAGTTACCTGGCCCACGCCTACACCGACGACAAGGGCCGCTGGGCGCTGCCCAACGAGATCAACTGGGTCACCGGCAAGGTGCGCGGCGGCGAGCTCAACAACGGTTCGGGCGGCGGCGATGTAATGCACACCTTCTGGGCCGCGTGGCGCTGGAGTGGCGACGACAAGTACCTGAAGGCGCTGGATTACCGCGTGGAGCGCGGCGGTCCGGGCGCGCTGGCCAACCTCGGCGAGAACTACGTGGAGGTGCTGGGCAAGGGCGCGGCCTGGAATCCGAAACTGGTGGCCGATGCCGATGCAGGCAACACCGGCTTCTCCAGCCTGATGGCGTGGCAGGCCACCGGCGACAAGAAGTACCTGGAAGCGCTGCACGCCGACGGCATCCAGGCCAAGGCACAGCGCGAGTACATGAACACAGAAGGCCACTGGTGGTCCGACCGCGTCGAAGCGCCCAGCGAGTTCCTGCAGCGTGCGCGCCTGGGCGGCATCGCGCTCAAGCGCAACCAGAGCTGGCCAGGGCACACGGTGAGCTGGCGTTTCGCCCAGCCCGACGCCGCCGAACAGGTGGCGCTGCTGGTGCATGCGCCGTCCACCGAGCGCTTCAAGGTGATCGCCTACAACACCGGTACCCGAGCGGTGGACGCGGAAATGAGCACCTGGAACGTCACCGCCGGCACCTGGCGCATGACCAGCGGCATCGACCGCGACGGCGATGACCGCATCGACGGCAAGGGCGACACGCGCGAGGTCGCGCTGGAGCGCAGTGCGTCGATCCCGCTGCGGTTTGCACCCGGTGTCGCGCAGGTGCTCGAGTTCGAGCTGGTTACCGCCGGCACGCCGGTGGAGCAGCGCCCCGACCTGGGCATCGGGCGCGGCGATATCCGCATGGACGGCCGCCAGGTGCAGGTGACCGTGCACAGCCTGGGCCACGTGGGAACGCCGGTGGGCACGGCGGTACTGGAAGATGCCAACGGCCGCGCGCTGGCCAGGATCGAGATTCCGGCGATGGCAGCCCCCACCGACCTGGTGCCGAAGACCACCCCGGTCGGGCTGCCCCTGCCCGCCGGCAACCGCAGCGGCCTGCGCGTTCGCGTGGCACTGGCCGATGGCAGCGCCGAAGTCACCCAGCGCAACAACAGCATCGCGCTACCCCAACCGTAGAGCCGGGCTCTGCCCGGCTGCACTAGATCCGCACCGACCCCTCGATACACGTCACACACGTCCCGCCAATCCACAGCGCATCCCCGTCCCGCTCCACCACCACCCGCCCGGCACGCCCCAGCACCGTGCCCTGGCTGATCACATACCTCGCCGGCGCTTCGCCGTCGCGCAGCAGCCAGCGCGCAATACCCGCATTGAGGCTCCCGGTCACCGGGTCCTCCGGTGCCGCCTCGCCGGCAATGAACGCACGCGTCTCGAACTGTGCATCCACCGCATCGCCCTCGCGGCATGCGGCGAACACACCGAGCATCAAGCCCTCCAGCGCCGCATAGTCCGGACGTACCGCCAGCACCGCCGCGCGGCTGCGCAGGCGCACCGCCAGCCACGGCGGCCCATTGTCCACCCATTGCGCGTCCAGCACGTCGTCCATCGCCACGCCAAGGCCGGCCAGCACGCGCGCGCGCAGGTCCGGCGCCAGCGCCCCGTCACGCCGCAGCGGCGGCGCATCGAAGGCCAGCCCGGTATCGCTGCGACGGATCCGCACCAGCCCGATCCCG
Organism: uncultured Stenotrophomonas sp.; assembly: GCF_963519925.1. Classification (NCBI taxonomy): domain Bacteria; kingdom Pseudomonadati; phylum Pseudomonadota; class Gammaproteobacteria; order Lysobacterales; family Lysobacteraceae; genus Stenotrophomonas; species uncultured Stenotrophomonas sp. The sequence continues at coordinate 58,089 of NZ_CAUQPH010000003.1, forward strand.
CACTCCTGCACGATCTCCGCGCCCTTCGCCACGCCACCCCGGGCCAACCACGCATGGCAACTGCCCAGCGTGGGATGCCCGGCGAACGGCAGCTCGCCCAGCGTGGTGAAGATGCGCACCCGATAATCCGCACGCGGATCACGCGGCGCGGAAATGAACGTGGTCTCGCTCAGGTTGGTCCAGCGCGCAAACGCAGCCATGCGCGCCTCGTCCAGGTCTTCGGCATCGAGCACGACGGCCAGCGGATTGCCCAGCAACGGGTCGGTGCTGAAGACGTTGACCTGGAAAAAGGGGTGGGTGGGCACGAAGGCTCCTCGGACATGGACGGACACGCGGATAGCGTCAGGCAAATGTACCAACGTTCATTGGGCCAGCGGCGAGTCGAGGCGGTTAGCGACACAACCTGCCCGCGTAGCGCTTTAGGAATGCATGCAGATTGCCGTGCAACTGAACTGTGAGCTTCCACCTGACTGCGTGCTCGAACGCCAATCAGAACGTGCTGCCCGCTGTGGATCCGGAAACCCCAGCGGCGTCCTGGAGTCCGCACGGACACCGAAAGCGACGAGACGACGTTGCGATCATCCCAACGCATGGATACCGTCCGCGCCTTGACGATGGCGCGCCTCCACCTGGAGGCAGATGTAAACCGTGGCGGGAGGAAACCATATGGAGTGGTACAGGAGAGGGATTCAACTGAGCTTTCGGATTGAGCCAGCCGGCTTCGCGCTTGCTGCAGCCTACGCACTGCTGTGCTGGGCCGCGAGGCAGGTATCCATGGATCAGTTCTATCTGCCCGCGGGCATCCGGGTCGCCGCCCTGCTTCTGTTTCCGCCACGCATGTGGCCGTATCTGTTTCTGGGGGAATACGCCTACTTTGCGCACATGCGCGTGCCCATGATCGAGCGATACGGCGTGGCGTGGGTCATCCTATCGTCGGCATTCCTCATGCCTGCGGTCGCCCTGATCGTGCGCTGGCATCGGAGGATGATGGCGGCCCGCACCGATGCGTGGTTCATCTCTGCTGCGATCACATGTGCAGCGACGGCCACGCTCCTGAACCTTTGCTTCTCACATCTGTTCTGGCCGGTCCCACACCACAATGATTTCCTGACGGATGCCGCGAGAGGAGCCATGGGCCAGTTCGCGGGAATCCTGACCGTAGTGCCTGTAGCGCTGCTCTGGATCCGGCGATCATCAGGGTGGCAGTGGACCCGGCGTTACCGCATTGCGACCGTGTGCTGTGTGCTCGCGATAGGAGGCATCGGACTGTTCGCGCTCCAGGCACCTGCAGATGCATCCTTTTTCAAGACATCATTGCAGGTCTCCACCGCCATACCCGCGATCGCACTTACCTGCATGCACGGCTGGCGTGGCGCTGCGATCGGCGTACCACTGCTGAACCTGGCCATTGGCATGAGCAGCAAAGGCGGCGAGCCTTGGGCTTTCGACTCCTCGACGTTCGTGGCGCAGCAGACGCTGCTGGTGTCCGGGGTCGCCCTTCTTGCGCTTGGTTACAGCATCAGCCACTACTACGTGCAGTGCATCAGTGGACGGCAGAGAGAGCTTCTGTCCATGGCGCACGCCAGGGCATCCCATATCGGTAGCGAAATGAGCCTGCGCCAGCGGGTACTGGACATGCGCACCATGGGTGAAGGTATCGACCATTCACTCAGCGAGATCGCCTACTACCTCAGGGAGAACGGTCATGCCGATCTCTCCCGCTCCCTGTTGCAGGTTTCCGTGGCCAACTCGAGAAAGTTCCGCGAACAGACCAGCCTCGTCTATCCCACCTGCCTGGAGCACGTCGGCTTGTATCTGAGCGTACAGCTCAGTGGACTGGGCGAGGTCTGGACCCGTTCAAGGCGCGTGCTCTCCCCACGCATGGCGGGCGATCCCTGTGCGCTGAGCAATGGGCTGCAGCTCGCCGCGTACCGGCTGTTGGCAGACGCAGTCTCGCTTCTGCTGCAGCGGGAGAAGGGGCAGGTCCGGGTGCAGGCGCGATGTGGCCGCGTTGGAGAATCCACCGGGATCGTGCTGGTTGTCGCGTTGATCGATGTAGATCAACGGTTATCCGAAGCCACGATGGAAATGGTCATCGAGCAGTTGACCGGACGCACGCTCGCCTACGGCGGCACTGTGCAGTGCCGCCGCAACCGGATACGCATGCTCCTGTTGGATTCGAACAATGCCGCCCGGGCATGGGTGGCGTGACAGGGGGTTTATGGGATGAGCTCGACCGACCAGACCGACGAGACGTCGTCGACGTAATGCACCAAAGAAAAATCCCCGTCGACGTAAACCACGGTGGGAATCGCATCTTCGGAAATCTTCAGCCGCCACGACGGCAGCGATGTCCTGGCGGAAGGCTTGCCGGCCGGCAAGGCCCAGAACACGTCGTCGAGCCTGCCAATGACCGCGTGCACATTGTCGTTGCGGTCATTTACCTGCAGGTAGGTGATCCCGTCGCGATCGAACTGATACACCTTCCAGTTCTCGTCCAGGCTCAGGTTGCGGGTCGTTGGTGTCGGGTAGCCAAGCGCCTGCTGTTCATTGCCGTGCCAGTCCTGTTGGGCCTTGGCGAGCGTGGGCGCGGCGGTAAGCAGCAATGCGGTTGCGGCCATGGCGAATACTCGGTTTTGCATGCTGTGCTCCAGCATAGGTGACGGAAGAATCCCGCCCGATGCTAGATCGCAGCAGCCTCACCGGCACTGCACAAACTCCGATAGCGCTGCCCGGACATGGCGTAGAGCCACGCCCTGCGTGGCTGCGTCGAACGTTGACGTGGTGCAGCCACGCAGGGCGTGGCTCTACGGGTTGGGTGCTTGCGCCGCTCAGGCGGCGTCGGTTGCCATTTCCTTCAGGCGGCGTTCGTACCAGCCGTTGCCTTCGGGCTCGAAGATCGCGCTGTGGGTCATTTCGCCCTGGTAGACGTGTACCGAGATGGCCATCTGCGCGTCGCTGGCGTTGCGGAGGGTGTGGTACTCGTGCGGCGGGATCAGGCTGCCGGCACTGCCGCAGTCGCCGATGAGGGTGGCTTCCTGCTGGAAGCGGAAGCGGTCGCCTTCGCGTTCCAGCAGCCGGTACCGGGTGACTTCCAGTTGCCCCAACCACACGCCTTCCACGCACCACAGGCCGCTGTGGTCGTGCAGCGGGGTGCCCTGCCCCGGTGCCCAGCTCATGGCGATGATGCTGTAGCCATGCGCCGGGCTGCGGTACAGCTCGCGACGGGCGTAGTGGTCGCTGATGGGGCGATGGCAACAGGCGGGCAGCTGGATGCGGCTGTCGGCAATGGCCTCGCGCAGGGCCGCGCGCAGGGTTTCGGCGATCTGCTTCGGGTCGTCATGCTGCACCGCGTGATCCACCGCAGCGATCAGGCGATCGCGGCCGTGGAAGGGCGGAAAGGGAGTGCATTGATCGTGCATGCCCGCAGTCTAGGCGATACGGGTAAAAAAGATGTTTGATCCAGATCACGGCGGATCGCGACGTTTTGGCCGAAAAAGCTATCGAATTCCGTTCAGTGGTTGATGGTGGCTATCGGCTTGGGGTGCGTGGGACACGCATGGCGTGTCGCTACGCGGTGCCGCGCTGGACGAACGGGGCCTGTTGGTAGAGACGGCGCTCTCCACCGCGCGGGTCGTCCACCTGGCGCGACGGTACGTCGAATACGAGGGTCTGCCGACGTTCCAGGGTGTACTGCTCCCACTCCGGCAGGCCGGCGTGGTTCGGGTTGCCGGTGCGTGCGAAGGCCAGCAGCGCTTCGCTCATCACGTCTGCCATCTGCTGGGCGTCGGCACCCTCGCCGGTGCGCGAACCTGCGGCCCGCACGTTGTCGAATACCAGCGGGATGTCCAAGGTGTGGAATGCGCCCAGCTTGCCGCCGTCCAGCGGTGAACCCCAGTCAAGCTGGTAGGCCCAGGTGGGCGCGCCCTGCCTTGCCCGGGCTTCCAGTTCCTCCACCGCGCCACGCCAGGAGCGACCGGCGGTGGTGGCGGCGAAAAATACATCCGACGGGGTGTAGTGCGGATACAGGCGCCGAAATTCGGCGATCACCACCGAAGGAAGCAGGTCCACGAACTGTTCCTTCTCCAGCTTGGCCGGCAGCGTTTCCCAGCTCAGCGCGAAGTTTTCCGGGTCATTGCCGAGGAAGGCGCGGGTTTCGTCGTGGGTGTTGCCGATTACCATCGGAATGCCTGCCGACTGCGCCGGCGCCTGCGGCCAGAACGGATGCACCGGCAGGCTGTGGCCGTCCACCACCGGGCCGAAGTACAGGCTGGTGCTTTCCACCCGCGAGGGGTCGCGGGCCCGGGTGGCGGCCAACAACGCCTCGGTAGGCAGCGCCAGCAGCGCGTCGACGTCCTTTGCGCCTACCGCTTCCATTGCAATGCGCGCGCGTTGGGTGGCCGCGCGAGGTCCGGCTGCGGTGACCTGCTGGCCGCTCATGGTCCACGCGCGTTGGAACAGCCCGCGCGCGGCCGGCATGGCCATCAGCGTGGCGATCTTGGCGCCACCGCCGGACTGGCCGAACACGGTGATGTTGTCGGCATCGCCGCCGAATTCGCCGGCATGTTCACGCACCCACTGCAATGCCTGGACCAGGTCGAGCTGGCCGACGTTGCCGGAGTCCGCGAAACGCGCATCGGCAAGCTGCGCCAGGTACAGGTACCCGAACACATTGAGCCGATGGTTGACGGTGACCACCACCACATCGCCACGCCGGCACAACGCGCTGCCGTCGTACTGCGGGTCGCTGCCGGAGCCGTTGTTGTAGGCACCGCCGTGGATGTAGAACAGGATCGGCCGGGGCTTACCGTCGCGCAGCGCCGGTGTCCACACATTGAGGTACAGGCAGTCTTCGCTGCCCGGGCCGTCCTCCCTGCTGCCCTGCGGGGCGGCCGGTCCGAAGGCCAGCGCATCGCGCACTCCGCGCCACGGCAGTTCCGGCAGTGCCGGTTGGAAGCGCCGGGTCGCGGTGTCCGCGCCGTAGGGCACGCCCCGGAAGCTGTGCACGCCCGCCGCATAACGGCCGCGCAGGCGACCCCCGCGCACCTTGGCCAGCGAATCGGTCTGCGCGCCAGTGGGTGCTGCGGTGCCCAGCGCAGGCAGCGAACCGGCGGCCAGCAGCAGGGCGTAACGCGCGCTGTCGCGCAGGAAGCGGCGGCGCTGCAGGTCGGCCGGGCTCATGGTGCGGCCTCCCCAGCCTGCGCCTGCATCCAGCGCAATGCCAGGCCGGTCCATTGGGTGGTGGTCAATGCCTCGGGAATGCGCACGCCGAAGCCATGCCCGCCGTGGGCGAACAGATGCATTTCGCTGGGCACGCCCGCGGCGAGCAGCGCCTGGTAGTACAGCAGGCTGTTCTGCACCGGCACTACGCTGTCGTCCTGCGCATGGACCAGGAAGGTGGGCGGTGTCTTCGCGTTGACCTGGGTCTGCAGGGAGAACTGCGCCTCCAGTGCGGCGCTCGGCTGGGCGCCGAGCAGGCGGCTGCGCGAACCGCCGTGGGCATGCGCGCCCATGTCGATCACCGGATACAGCAGCAGCGCAAAATCCGGGCGCGCGCTGAGCCTGTCGGTGGCGTCGCCGTTGCCAGGCAGCACGGTGGCGAAACCGGTGCTCAGGCGCGCTGCAACGTGGCCACCGGCAGAAAAACCCATCACCCCGATCCGCTGCGGGTCCAGCTGCCACTGCGCCGCGCCGGCGCGGATCACGCGCAGGGCCCGCTGTGCGTCTGCCAGCGCGGCCTGGCGGTCGGCGCGGCCTTCGGGCAGGCGGTAGCGCAGCACGAACAGGGTGACCCCGCCCTGCTCCACGAAGGCCGGCACCAGCGCGGCGCCCTCCTTGTCCAGCACGATGCGCTGGTAGCCGCCGCCGGGAATCACCAGCAGCGCGCTGCCATTGGGCCGGGCCGGTCGATACGCCACCAGATAGGGTGCGCTCACGGTGTCGATGTACCGGTCCGGCAGCGCGACATCCGCGCTGCGTTCGATGACGCGGGGCACGCTGGGCCGGGCCGCCTCACCGGGCACCTTGCCCGCCGGCCACAGGTCGATCCGCGTGGGAGCGCCCGCTGCGGGTTCGGTCTCCGGCACCGGCCGCTCGGCGGCGTGGACGGCAGACATGGGGGTGGCGGCGAGCAGGCAGGCGGCCAGCAGGGGCATCAGTACGGCACAACGCATCCGGACAGGTCCTTCGGTAGGGAAACGACGGCGTGTCGGGGCCGGGCAGGTTCTGACGCGCTGCACATTGCCAATGACACCGGTTTACCATATACAGCTCATCCAAGCGCTGTCGATGGGCAGTGCAACAAATCAACGGGAGACCCGCTTGAGCAACGATCAGGGCAAACAGGATCTGCCAGAACAGGGATTGGGCGACATTGCCCATGCGTTCGTTTCGGCCCGCCAGCAGGGCCGGTCACTGCCGGATTTCCCGGGAAACATCCCGGATGATCTGGTCACCGCCTACCAGGTGCAGGACCAGGCCATCGCGCTGTGGGACGACCAGGTGGTGGGCTGGAAGGTGGGCTTCATTGCCGCCGAACGTCGCGACAGCTCCGGCGATGACCGCCTGCTGGGCCCGATCTTCTCGCAGCGGCTCTGGAATGCTACCGGTGGAACAGTGGACATCCCGGTCTTCGTCGGCGGCTTCGGCGCGGTCGAGGCCGAGTACGTGATCCAGCTGCTGGAGGACGCACCCGCCGACAAGCTGCACTGGACCCCGGAAGAAGCCGAAGCGCTGCCTGCCAAGCTGTTCATCGGCGTGGAAGTAGCCAGCAGCCCGCTGGCCACGATCAACAAGCTGGGCCCGCGCGTGGTGGTGTCGGACTTCGGCAACAACAACGGCCTGGTGCTGGGCCCGGAAATCCCGGGCTGGACCGCGCTGGACGATGCCGACCTGCGCGCCGAAACCCGCATCGAGGGCGAGGTGGTGGGCACCGGCGGCGCCACCCTGCTGCCGGGCGGCCTGCGCACCGCGTATGCCTTCGCCTTGGGGCGCTCCGCCCAGCGTGGGCGCCCGCTCAAGGCCGGCGACCTGATCGCCAGTGGCAATGCCACCGGTATCCATGACATTGCCGTAGGCCAACAGGCACTGATCCGTTTCGCCGGTTACGGCGACATTACCTGCAGGGCCATCGCCGCCGGATAACCGGGCGGCCATGGCGAGTACGCTTGGGAGGGCGCAGATGATTACTCGCAGAAGTTTCCTTGCCACCAGCGTGGGCGCGCTCAGCGTGCCCCTGTTGTCGGCCGGGTGTTCACGTTCCACCGGTGACGCGCCCGATGGCGCGCGCCTGCTGACCGCAACCGATGTGCATGTGGCCGACTACCCCACCGTGACCGCGGTGAAGTGGATCGGCCAGCAGCTGGAAGCGAAAACCGGCGGCCGCCTGCGGCTGCGCCAGTACCATTCGGGCCAGCTTGGCCGCGAATCGGAAGCGATCGACATGGCCCGCTTCGGGGTCATCGACATCACCCGCGTGTATTCCGGGGCGCTCAACAACGCCTTCCCGCTCACCCAGGCGCTGTGCCTGCCCTACGTGTTCGATTCGGTGGCGCACATGCGCCGCGCGCTCGACGGCGGCGTGGCTGATACCGTGCTGCGCGGCTTTGAAACCCGCGATCTGGTGGGGCTGGCGATCTACGATTCCGGCGCGCGCTGCTTCTACAACACCAAGCACCCGATCGTGGAACCGAAGGACCTGCACGGCCTGAAGCTGCGCGTGGCGTCCTCGGACATCTTCATCCAGCTGATGCGCCTGCTGGGCGCCAACCCGACCCCGATGTCGCTTGGCGACACCTTCTCGGGCATGGAAACGCACATGATCGACGGTGCGGAAAACAACATGCGCAGCTTCCACTCCAGCCGCCACTTCGAGGCCGCGCGCTACTGGTCTCAGAGCGACCATTCGTATGCACCTGACGTGCTGCTGATGTCGCGGCGAAGCTTTGAATCGCTCAGCCCGGAAGACCGCCAGCTGCTGCTGCAGACCGCGCGCGAATCGGTAGGGGTGATGCGCCAGCAGTGGGACGCCTCCGAAAGCACCGCCCGCCAGGCAGTGGCCGACTTCGGCATCCAGTTCAACGAGGTCGACATGCCGGCCTTCCGCAAGGCCGCCGACCCGCTGCTGCAGCAGTACCTGCAGCAGCCGGAGCTGGCTGCCCTCACCCGTCGCATCCGCGACTTCGCCTGAGGCCTGCCGCGATGTCCGACCCGACCTCCGAAACCGCCGTCGACCTGCGCACGCTGCCGCAACGCGCACTCGACCGCATCGCCGACGTCACCATTTACATTGCCGTACTTGCCCTGCTCGGACTGGTGGTGGTGCAGGGCTGGCAGGTGTTCGCCCGCTATGTCATCAACGACTCGCCCAGCTGGACCGAGCCGGTGACCCTGCTGCTGCTGGCTACCTGCATGAGCCTGGGCGCGGCCACCGGCGTGCACACCCGACGCCACTTTGGCTTCTTCCTGCTGGCCGCGCACATGGGCCCCGGCCTGCGTCGTGCCGTGGACGTGTTCGCCTCGTTCGTGGTGGCACTGCTTGGCGTGGTGATCGCCTGGTGGGCAGCGGTGCTGCTGCTGGACGGGCTGGACATCAAGACCGCCGGCGCCAACCTGCCGCAGAGCATCAATTACCTGCCGTTGAGCATTGGTGGTGCGCTGATGGCGGTGTTCGCCGTGAACCAGATGGTGCAGGCCGTGCAACCGGCCGTCGCTGAAGCAGAGGGAGACCGCTGAGTCATGGGTATTACGATTCTTTTCACTGTATTCGCGGTGCTGCTGCTGCTCGGCGTGCCGGTGGCCTACGCGCTGGCCGCGGCGGCGCTGGCCACCTTGTGGTACCTGGACCTGCCGACGCTGGTGCTGGTGCAGCAGATCTCCGCCGGTACCGGTTCGGCGTCGCTGATCGCCATTCCATTGTTCATCTTCGCCGGTGAAATCATGATGCGCGGCGGCATCTCCGAACGCCTCATCGCGCTGGCGTCGTCGCTGGTCGGGCGCATGCGCGGCGGCCTCGGCCAGGTGTCCATCCTGTCCTCGCTGTTCTTCGGCGGTGTGTCCGGTTCGGCGATCGCCGACGTGTCGGCGGTGGGCGGCACGATGATCCCGCAGATGGTCAAGCGCGGTTACGACCGCGACTTCGCGGTGAACGTGAGCATCACCGCGGCGCTGGTGGCGCTGCTGGTGCCGTCATCGCACAACCTGATCCTGTTCTCGGCCGCGGCCGGCGGTGGCCTGTCCATCGCCGATCTGTTCGCGGCGGGCATCGTGCCGGCGTTGTTGATGACGCTGGCGCTGATGGTCACCGGCTATGTGGTGGCGCGCCGCCGCGGGTACGGGGTGGAAGTGTTCCCGGGTTGGCGCGCGGTGCTGCTGCGCATGGTCTCCGCCCTGCCTGGCCTGGGCCTGGTGGCACTGATCTTCATCGGTATCCGCGCCGGCATCTTCACTGCCGTGGAAAGCGCGGCCATCGCGGTGGTCTATGCGCTGCTGGTAACCACGGTGCTGTACCGCCAGCTCAACTGGCGCGAGTTCCTCGGCACGGTGACCCATGCCGCGCGCAGTACCGGCGTGATCCTGTTCGTTATCGCCACCGCTGCGGTGTTCGGCTGGCTGCTGGCGTTCCTGCAGGTTCCCGCCGCGGCCGTCGACTTCCTGCAGTCGTTCGCGCACAGCCAGTTCATGGTGCTGCTGATGATCGTGGTGATGCTGCTGCTGCTGGGTACCTTCATGGACCTGGCACCGATGATCCTGATCTGCACGCCGATCTTCCTGCCGGTGGCCAAGGCCTACGGGATCGACCCGATCCACTTCGGCCTGGTGCTGGTGCTGACCGGCGGCCTCGGCCTGGTGACGCCGCCGGTGGGCTCGGTGCTGTTCATCGGCACCGCCATCGGCAAGATCAGCGTGGGCGAAAGCATGCGTTCGATCTGGCCGTTCTGGTTCGCCGCAGTGGGCGTGCTGCTGATCGTGACCTTCTTCCCGCAGCTCTCGCTGTGGCTGCCGGCGCTGCTGCGCGCCTGATCGCAGGGGCCCGCCGTGCTGCGGCGGGCCCGGTTCAACACATCGGAGATACCGCATGCGTTTGATGAGCACCCTGCTGGCCGGGCTGGCCACCGCCAGCCTGCTGTGGGCCGGCGCCGGACAGGCCGCCGACACCACCGCCCCCACCTGGAAGCGCGGCATCGAGAACCAGCGCCAGGCCGACCTGGGCAACGGCACCTTCCTCAACCCCGTGTTCGCCGGCGACCGCCCGGACCCGTCGGTGCTGAAGGACGGCGACGACTACTATCTCACCCTGTCCTCGTTCGACGCCTACCCCGGCCTTCCGATCTGGCATTCGCGCGACCTGGTGAACTGGCAGCCGCTGGGCCATGCAATCACCAAGAATGTCGGTGCGATCTGGGCGCCGGACATCGTCAAGCATGAAGGCCGCTACTACATCTATTTCCCGGCACGCACCGCCGAGGCGCGCAGCAACTTCGTGGTCTGGTCGGACAACATCCGCGGGCCTTGGAGCGAACCGATCGACATCGGGTTGGGCGGCTACATCGACCCTGGCCACGCGGTGGGCGAAGACGGCAAGCGCTACCTGTTCCTCAGCGGCGGTGCGTACGTGCAGCTGGCCGACGATGGCCTGAGCGTGGTGGGCAAGCCGAAGCACGTCTACGACGGCTGGAAGTACCCGGAAAGCTGGGACGTGGAGGCCTACGCGCAGGAAGGCCCGAAGATCAATTTCCACAACGGCTGGTACTACATGACCACCGCCGTGGGCGGCACCGCCGGTCCCCCGACCGGGCACATGGTGATCACCGCGCGCTCGCGCTCGATCCATGGGCCGTGGGTGAACGCGCCGAACAACCCGATCACCCGCACGAAGTCGGCCGCAGAGCCGTGGTGGTCGCGTGGCCACGCCACCGTGGTGGAAGGCACCGACGGGCGCTGGTGGATGATCTACCACGGTTACGAAAACGGCTACTGGACGCTGGGTCGGCAGGCGCTGCTGGAGCCGATCGAGTGGACCGACGATGGCTGGTTCTTGGCCAAGGGCGGGGATCTCGGCCAGCCGCTTGCCAAGCCCTCGGGGGAGTCAGTGGGCCAGCACGGCATGGCGCTGTCGGATGACTTCAAGGGCGAGCGGCTGGGCGCGCAGTGGTCGTTCTTCAACCCTGCCCAGGACGAGTACAAGCGCCTGGGCTTCAGCGCCAACGGGCTGACCGTGCAGGGCAAGGGCGACACCCCGCGCGACAGTTCGCCGCTGACCGCCATCGCCGGCGACCAGGCCTACCAGTTCGAGGTCGAAATGGACATCGAACCGGGCGCGGTGGGCGGTGCCCTGCTCTTCTACAGCGACAGGCTCTACGTGGGCGTGGGCAGCAACGGCGAGAAGTTCATCATGCACCGCTACGGCGAGGAGCGCCCCACCCGGCTGGACCGGAGTGCCAAAGGCGGCAAGCTGTGGCTGCGGGTGACCAACAACCGGCACATCGTGACCATCCATTCCAGCACCGATGGCAAAACCTGGCAGAAGTACCCGGTTCAGATGGAAGTCTCCGGCTACCATCACAATGTGGCCGGGAAGTTCCTCGCCCTGAAGCCGGCCCTTTACGCCGCCGGCGACGGCAAGGTCCACTTCCGCCAGTTCCGCTACCGCGCCCTCGACTGAGTGGCCCGGTAGACTCCTTCGACCTCTCTCGGTTTGAACACATGTCACTGCGCAGCAAGACCGACCCGGCAACGAACGGGTTGACCAAGGGCAAGGCCGCCACGATCAACGACATCGCGCGGCTGTCGGGGGTGTCCAAGAAAACGGTTTCGCGGATCATCAACAACTCGCCCCTGGTGCGCAAGGACACCCGCGAGAAGGTGGAAACGCTGATGCGCGAGGTCGGCTATACGCCCGACCCGCTGGCTCGCGGCCTGGCCTTCCGGCGCTCGTTCCTGATCGGCATGGTCTACGACAACCCCACCGCGCAGTACATCGTGGACATGCAGTACGGCGCGCTGGATGCGCTGCGCGGTTCCAGTTTCGAACTGGTGGTGCATCCCTGCGATTCGCGCAGCCCCGGCTACATCGAAGGCGTGCGCCGCTTCGTGCAGCAGCAGAAGCTGCACGCGGTGATCCTGGTACCACGCGCATCGGAAGACCAGGCGCTGGTGGACATGCTGGATGAGATCGGCTGCCGCTTCACCCGCATCGCCTCGGCGGCGCTGGATGAAACCTCGCAGATGGTGGTCACCCACGACCGCGACGGCGCTGCCGAAGCGGCCGACTACCTGCTGTCGCTGGGCCACCGCGATATCGCGCTGGTGACCGGCCCCAGTGCCTACCGCTCGGCGCACGACCGCACCGCCGGTTTCCTCGCCGCGCTGGCGCAACGCGGCATCGAACTGCCGCCGGGCCGCATCATCGAGGCCGGCTACACCTTCGAATCCGGCGTGGCGGCGGCCGAGAAGCTGCTGCTGGGCAAGCAGCGCCCGACCGCCATCTTCACCGGTAACGACGAAATGGCTGCCGGTATCTACAAGGTGGCACTGCGCACGGGCATCAGCATTCCGCGCCAGCTGTCCATCATCGGCTACGACGACAGCCCGCTGGCCTCGCGCCTGTGGCCGTCGCTGACCTCGGTGCGCCGACATACCCGCGACACCGGGCGCACCGCCGCGGCCATGCTGATCCAGCCCGAAGGCCAGGCCGCCCTGCAGATGGCCAGTGTGCGCCCGCACCTGATCGTCCGCGATTCGTGCCAGCCGCCGGAGGACTGACGGGACCGTGCGGGTCACGACCAACGGTCGTGACCTACCGGCAAGACAGCCCACCCGTCCGTACCACGATGTGGTTCCCCACCCGGTAGGTCACGACCGTTGGTCGTGACGCCCCAACCCTGCCGCGATGCAAAATGACACCGGTTTCCACCTCCGGCTAGAATGGACGGAAATCGCGCCGGGGCCGCCCCTGCGGCCCACCCCTGCTCTGGAGACGCCATGTACTGCAAGACCCACTACGCCACGCATCCCGACGCCATCAAGGGCGCCAGCAACGACGACCTGCGCGAGCTTTACCTGCTCGACGGCCTGTTCAATGCCGACACGGTGACCCTGAAGTACACCCACTACGAGCGCTTCGTGCTCGGCGGTGCGGCGCCGGTGAAGGGCCCGGTGGCCCTGCCGAAGCAGACCGAACCGGCGTCGGCCGCCGGCCATGCGTTCCTGGAACGCCGCGAGCTCGGCATCATCAATGTCGGCGCCGGCAGCGGCACCGTCACCGTCGACGGCACCGTGTTCACGCTGGGCCCGAAGGACGGCCTGTACGTGGCCATGGGCAGCGAAGACGTGGTGTTCGCCTCCGACGACGCGGCCAACCCGGCGCAGTTCTACCTGGCCTCGACCCCGGCGCACGCGCGCTTCGAGACCAAGCAGCTGTCGATCAAGGACGCGGTGGCACTGGAGCGCGGCGCGCTGGAAACCAGCAACGAGCGCACCATCTACCAGTACATCGTGCCGGCCACCTGCCAGTCCTCGCAGCTGCTGCTGGGCCTCACCGTGCTCAAGCCGGGCAGCGTGTGGAACACCATGCCGCCGCACCTGCACGACCGTCGCAGCGAGGTGTATTTCTACTTCGACCTGGGCCAGAACGACCGCGTGTACCACTTCATGGGCGAGCCGGACGCGCAGCGCCACATCGTGATCCAGAACAACGAAGCGGTGGTGTCGCCGCCTTGGTCGATCCACATGGGTGCCGGCACCAGCAACTACGCCTTCATCTGGGCGATGGGCGGCGAGAACCTGGATTACACCGACATGCACGTGCTGGACATCTGCCAGCTCAAGTGACCTACACCGCGCCGCCGGCCACGGGCTGGCGGCGCGCGTCCCGCATTGGATAAGGACCGTAACCGCAATGGCTAATCCGTTCAGTCTGGAAGGCAAGATCGCCCTCGTCACCGGTGGCAATACCGGCCTGGGGCAGGGCATCGCCGTGGCGCTGGCAGCGGCCGGCGCCGACGTCGCCGTGGCCGGCATCGCGCCGCCCACCGAGACCATCGCCAGGATCACCGCGCTGGGTCGCCGCTGCCTGGCAGTGGAAGCGAACCTGATCAGCATCGAACCGGTCGAGCGCGTCATCCGCGAAACCGTCGAAGGCCTGGGTGGCCTGGATATCCTGGTCAACAACGCCGGCCTGATCCGTCGCGCCGATGCAGTGGACTTCAGCGAGCAGGACTGGGACGACGTGATGAACGTCAACATCAAGTCCGCATTCTTCATCTCGCAGGCTGCCGGGCGTCACTTCATCGCGCAGGGCCGCGGCAAGATCATCAACATCGCCTCGATGCTGTCCTTCCAGGGCGGGATCCGGGTGCCGTCGTATACCGCCAGCAAGAGCGGCATCGCCGGCATCACGCGCCTGCTCGCCAACGAGTGGGCCAACAAGGGCATCAACGTCAACGCGATCGCCCCCGGCTACATGGCGACCGACAACACCGCCGCACTGCGCGCCGACCAGGACCGCAACAAGTCCATCCTCGACCGCATTCCGGCGGGTCGTTGGGGCACCCCGGAGGACCTGGCCGGTACGGCGGTGTTCCTGGCGTCCAGCGCTTCGGATTACGTCAATGGTTCGGTGATTCCCGTGGATGGGGGTTGGCTGGCACGGTGATTTAGCTGTATCGACCAACGGTCGATACCTACCGGGATCAGATCGTCGGCCGCGAACCTGCGGCGCAAGACCGGTAGGTACCGACCGTTGGTCGGTACCCCCGCCAAACGTCCTGACGGTAGCGCCGGCCGTTGGCCGGCCCTCCTGGAGCCCGAACATGCACCGCTTCCTGCTCCCGATGCTTTTTTTGTTCGCGGCGGTCACCACACACGCGGCGCCGCAGCGGGTTTTCATCGCCGGTGATTCCACTGCCGCCGAATATGGCCCGGAACGTGCCCCGCAGGCCGGTTGGGGACAGGCGTTGCAGAGCTACCTCGACCCAGCGTCGTGGGAGGTCCGCAACCACGCCAAGGGTGGCCGCAGCGCGCGCAGCTTCATCGAGGAAAAACGCCTCGATGCGATCGCGGCCGAGATCCAGCCTGGCGATGTGCTGCTGATCCAGTTCGGCCACAACGACGCCAAGTTCGAAGATCCCACCCGTTACAACGATCCGGTCACTGCCTACCCGCAATACCTGATGCGCTACGTGCAGCTGGCCCGCGACAAGCGCGCCACGCCGGTGCTCATCACTCCGGTGGCGCGGTTGCTGTACGACTTCGGTTCGCTGCTCGACACGCATGGGTTGTACACCCAGACCGTAAAGCAGCTGGCCGAGCGCGAGCAGGTGGCGCTGATCGACCTCAATGCCAGCTCCACGCGCTGGATCCGCGCGCTGGGCGAGCAGGGCGCCAAGCCGTACTTCCTGTTCGTGCCCGAACAGAACAAGGCCGATGGCACCCACTTCAGCCTGGCCGGCGCCACTGCCGTGGCCTGCCTGGTGATGCGCGACTGGGTGGCGCTGAAGCCGGACCTCAAGCCCGCGTTGAAGCGGGATATCGATTGCGACGTGAGCCGATCCGCAGGGCAGGGCGCTGATCCGGCCAAGCCGTCGCGGGTGGTGCACGAACGCGATATCGCCATCACCCAGCCCGGTCCGCATGGCGGTGCCGGCCCGACCACGGCGTATCCGTTCTTCGCCGACGACAAGGACCTGCCGTTCGTGCTGCGCAAGCGGGTGCTGCACAAGGGCGCGGGCATCGGCCTGCACCCGCAGCACAAGGACGAGATCTATTACATCGTCAGCGGGCAGGGCAGCTACGTGCTGGATGGGAAGCAGTACGACGTGGCGGCCGGCGACGCGCTGCTGACCCGGGTGGGCAGCCTGCACGCGCTGCAGCAGCGCGGGGAGCAGGACCTGGTCGTGCTGCTGGCGTATCCGCGCTGAAGGCGCAGCTGGGCAGGGCCCGGCCGTTTCGCTGCTGACGGCTCCCCGGCGATCATGCTGCCGCACGACCAACGGTCGTGCGCTACCGCCGCCGCGCCCCGCGGTAGGTCACGACCGTTGGTCGTGACGCTTCTACCTCACACGTCGCCGCCTTCCGCCCAGCCTTCGCCGGTGCCCTTCTGGAACACCCGGTCACCCTCCTGCACGTCACCGGCAGGCAGGTGATCCTGCGCTTCCAGCGCGGCGTAGATCGGGGTGAAGTCCGGCGCGGTCGCTTCCATCAGCTGCTCGTAGCTGTCGATGACGAAGTAGGTCTTCTGGAACGTATCGATGCGGTACTTCGTGCGCATGATCCGCTCCAGGTCGAACCCGATCCGGTTCGGCGCGGCCGATTCCAGCGAGTACAGCGATTCCCCCTTCGACGACACGATCCCCGCGCCGTAGATGCGCAGCCCTTCGGGCGTGTTGATCAGGCCGAATTCCACCGTGTACCAGTACAGGCGGGTGAGGTGCTGCAGCGCTTCAGGGCCAATCGCGTGCGCTTTCACGCCGCCGCGGCCGTAGGCGGCCATGTAATCGGCGAACACCGGGTTCATCAGCAGCGGCACGTGCCCGAACAGGTCGTGGAACATGTCCGGTTCGGCGATGTAGTCGATCTGGTCCGGACGGCGGATCCACCAGGTCACCGGGAAGCGGCGGTTGGCCAGGTGGTCGAAGAAATCCAGTTCCGGCAGCAGGCCTTCCACGCCCACCAAGGTCCAGCCGGTGGCGGCGCCCAGCACTTCGTTGAGCTGGTCGAAGCGCGGAATCATATGCGCGTTCATGCCCATCTCGTCCTGCGCCTGCAGGAACTCCCTGCTGGCGCGGCCGTCCAGCAGCTCGCGCTGGCGCTGATACAGGGTGCTCCAGGTGGCGTGATCGTCAGCGGTGTAGCTGTCCCACGGCTGCTCCACCACGGCGGTGGTGTAGACCGGCACGTAGCCCTTGTCGGTCTGCTGGTGTTCGACGCGGCGGGGGGCGGTGGCGGTTTCCATCGAGGCAGGCTCCTGGGAGGTCATCCATAAAGGGTAGAGCAGGGCGCGCGCAAGAGGATTGCAAAGTTGCGTGGATATGCCGTCTTGGCGCAATATCATTGCGTCCATTCAATGTTGCGGAGCAGCAATGTCCGGAGATGCCCCGTTCGACCGCACGGACCTGCGTCTGTTGGCGGAAATCCAGCAGCACGGGCGCGCCACCAACGCTGAGTTGGCGGCGCGGGTGAACCTGTCCCCGTCGGCCTGCCTGCGCCGGGTGCAGCGGCTGGAGAGCGAAGGGGTGATCGCCGGCTACGGCGCGCGGCTGGAACCGCGCCGCATTGGCCTGGGCCTGCAGGCGTTCGTGCGCGTACAGCTGGAGAAGCACGACCAGCACGCCATCGGTGTGTTCGCCGACAACGTGGTGGAGTGGGATGAAGTGGTGGCCTGCCATGCGCTGACCGGCGACATGGATTACCTGCTGCATATCTACGTGCGTGACCTGGAGCATTTCTCCAGCTTCCTGCTGGACAAGCTGCTCAATGCGGCCGGAGTGGCGGATGTGAATTCCAGCTTCGTGCTGCGCACGGTGAAGGACTTCAGGGCGCTGCCGTTGTCGCAGCTGGAATGACGCCACGCGTCATTCCAACGGTAGGGCCGACTGTCAGTCGGCTGCCCTTCGCGCAGACTCCGCTGCCCGTGCGAAGAGCAGCCGACTAACAGTCGGCTCTACCGCGCAGACTCCGCTGCCCGTGCGAAGAGCAGCCGACTAACAGTCGGCTCTACCGCGCAGATTCCGCCGCCCGTGCGGAGAGCAGCCGACTGACAGTCGGCTCTACCGCGGGCGGCGTCCAGAGATGACGCGGTTTACCCCTCGCACTTTTCCTTGCGGCCCATCAGCTTGCCCACGCGCGAAGGTGCTTCGCACTTCGGCTTGGCCGGCGGCGGCGCCACTGCGGCCGCACGCGCCTTCTGCATCTGCTGGATCTTCGCCCGGATCTGCGGCATTGCCGCCATCGCGGCCTTCTCGCCCTCCAGGATCGCGTAACCGCGCTGGCTGAAATCGGCTGCGCCGATGTCCAGCACCTTGGGCCGGATGATGATGTCGGCGCGCGCCAGTTCTTGCTCGCCCAGGCGCTGGCCCATGATCGAGATCGACTGGTTGACGATGCCCAGCATGCCGGTCGGCGACTTGCCGCTGGCCTTGCTGGAGATATCCACGGCGATGACGAAATCCGCGCCCAGCTGGCGCGCGGCGTCCACCGGCACCGGGCTGACCACGCCGCCATCCACGAACAGGTTGCTGCCGATCTTCACCGGCTCGAACACGCCCGGGATGCTGCTGGACGCGCGCACGGCCTGGCCCACGTTGCCGCGCACGAACACGGCGCGGTCGCCGGTATCGAGGTTGGTGGCCACGGCGGCGAACGGCTTCTTGAGCTTCTCCGCCGGGCGGTTGTTGACCTGCGCGTTGACGTAGTCCTGCAGCTTCTGGCCCTGCACCAACCCGCCGGAGAAGAGGCGCACGTCGCGGATGCTGGTTTCATCCAGCGCCACGGCCTTGGTCTGCATCTGGAAGGCATCCATGCCGCTGGCGTACAGCGCGCCGACCACGCTGCCGGCGCTGGTGCCGGACACCACGACCGGTTCGAAGCCATTGGCTTCCAGCATCTTGATCACGCCGATATGCGCGAAGCCCTTGGCCGCACCGCCGCCCAGGGCGATGCCGATCTTCACCGGCTTGGCCGGCACCACCGTGGTGGCCACCGGCGGCGGGGTCGGGCGAACGGCTTCACCGCCGCAGCCAGCCAGCAGGCCGAGCAGGGCAACGGACAGCGTAAGACGGGTGCGGCGGAAGGCGGTCATGGGCGTGGCGAAATGTGAATGGGCGATAGCATACCGGTAGTACCGGCCCATGGCCGGCCGTGCGCACTGCGTGGTCATGCAGGGTTGCCCGTCGGTCGCCGCGCCTGGCGGAGGTGCCAGACACACAGGTAGAGCGCCAGAAGAACGCCGGGCAGGACAAACAGCGCCGCAATGAAGTGGGTTCCCACCAGTATCGGTAGTGTCACCGCGGTGCCTCCCAACGGCCATGCCCAGTGCACCGGTCGGTCCTGGATCCACGCGAGGCTCATCCAGGCCAGGGCGAGCCAGGACAACGTGCTGAGCAGGATGAGCAGCATCATCCCCAGTTCCGGCAGGTCCAAGGGAGCCAGCCATTCGCCCGAAAGCAGACCCACCAGCGCGACCGACCCAAAGACCACCACGTGGTAAAGCAAGCCCGGGAGACAAAGAACCCAGGCCATCACCGTCATCCAGACCCGCCACCCGCTTACGGACACGGCGTCATCGTCCATGGGTTTCTCTCTGATGTCCCCTGACAGCATTGGACCATCCGCGTGGCGCCAGCAGGCTTTGGCTGAAGATGTTCATCGTGCCATATCGGGCGAGATCCACGACGCGATTCCCGGGGCCATGCCTTCACATCTCGGGGCGCGGATCTTGGTAATGAAGGATCCGTATTTGCGACGCTGTTGTTGTACTGCAACAATTGTCTGGTAGCGCCGGTCCACCACCCCTCCCAACACAGCCTAATCGCCATGTTCCCGAACCGCACTGCCCACGGCCGTCTTCCGTCCGTGCACCCCCTCGTTGTCGCTCTTGCCGCCCTGCTGCCATTGACGGCCGCAGCCCAGGACGCTCCCGCCACCAAGGATCCGGTCGCACTCGACACCCTGCAGGTCACCGCCCAGCGCCGTGTCGAAAACGCCAAGGACGTGCCGGTGTCGATCTCGGCCATCCAGGGCGAAAAGCTCGACGTGCTCGGTTCGGCCGGCGACGACATCCGCTTCCTGTCGGCGCGCGTGCCCAGCCTGAACATCGAATCGTCCTACGGTCGTGCCTTCCCGCGCTTCTACATCCGCGGCCTGGGCAATACCGACTTCGATCTCAATGCCTCGCAGCCGGTGTCGCTGGTGTATGACGACGTGGTGCAGGAAAGCCCGCTGCTGAAGGGCTTCCCGCTGTTCGACCTGGCCGGCGTGGAAGTGCTGCGCGGCCCGCAGGGCACCCTGTTCGGGCGCAATACCCCGGCCGGCGTGGTCAAGTTCGATTCGGCCCGTCCCTCGCAGGACGCCGATGGCTACGTGAAGGTGTCCTATGGCACCTACGACACCTGGAACACCCAGGCCGCCTACGGGGGTCCTCTGACCGACCGCTGGTCCGCACGTGTGTCGGGCCTGTACCAGCGCCGCGACAACTACGTCGACAACACCCGCGCCAATGCACCGGCCGAAGGCTTCGAGGGCTATGACGAGTTCGCCGGCCGCGTGCAGTTCCTGTACGAAGGCGACGATTTCGAAGCGCTGCTCAACCTGCACAAGCGCAAGCTCAACGGCACCGCGCGCCTGTTCCGCGCCAACATCATCCAGCCGGGCAGCAATGCGCTGGTGGAAAACTTCGACCGCGACAAGGTCTCCAACGACGGCGTGAACTTCTCCGAGCTGGAAACCTGGGGCAGCAGCGCGCGCCTGCAGTGGAACCTCGGCCGGGTGACCCTGCACTCGATCACCGGCTATGAAACCGCCGAGTCGCTCAACCATGGCGATATCGACGGCGGCTACGGCGCCAGCTTCCTGGGCGCGGGCAACTACGGCCCGGGCTTCATTCCGTTCCCATCCGAATCGGCCGACGGCCTGCCGCACCACCGCCAGTGGACCCAGGAATTCCGCGTGGAATCCAACGAGTGGGGTCGCTTCGATTGGCAGGCCGGCGTGTTCTACTTCGATGAAGACGTCACCATCGACAGCTTCAACTACGACTCGCTGACCCCGGGCAACCCGCAGACCGGCCACGCCGTGCAGAGCCAGCGCAACAAGGCGTGGGCGGTCTTCGCGTCCGGCGACTTCGACGTGACCGACAAGTTCAAGCTGCGCGGTGGCGTGCGTTACACGCAGGACGAGAAGGACTTCACCGCCAGCGTGCTGCAGGCGGTTCCGGGCGGCACGCCGGTGAGCGGTCCGTACGTCGCCAACACCGATGTCGACGATGTCAGCTGGGACCTGAGCGGTGTCTACCAGATCACCGACAACATCAACACCTACGCCCGCGTGGCCAAGGGCTTCCGCGCGCCGTCCATCCAGGGCCGCCTGGCCTTCGGTGGCGTGTCGCAGGCCGATTCGGAAAAGGTGATTTCGTATGAGGTGGGCGTCAAGGCCGACCTGTTCGACCGTCGCGCGCGCCTGGGCTTCAACATCTTCCGCTACAACGTCGACGGCCAGCAGCTGATCGCGGTGGGCGGCAGCAACAACACTGCCACCCTGCTCAATGCCGACAAGACCATCGGCCAGGGCGCCGAGCTGGACTTCGAGGCTTACCTCACCGACCACGTCCTGCTCACCCTGGGCAGCAGCTACAACGACACCGAGATCAAGGACCGCGACCTGGCGGTGGCGATCTGCGGTGGCGGCTGCACCATCACCGATCCGACCACGGTGATCAACGGCGGCACCTACGCGCTGGTCAATGGCAATCCGCTGCCGCAGGCACCGAAGTGGATCCACAACCTGACCCTGCGTGCCGGTTTCCCGGTCACCGATGCCAGCGAGCTGTACGTGTACACCGACTGGGCCTACCGCAGCGCGGTGAACTTCTTCCTGTACGAGTCGCCGGAGTTCCGCAGCCGCTCGTCGCTGGAAGGCGGCCTGCGCCTGGGCTACAACTGGGACTACGGCCAGTACGACGTCGCCGTGTTCGGTCGCAACCTGACCAACCAGACCCGCGTGGTGGGTGCGATCGACTTCAACAACCTGACCGGCTTCCTCAACGAGCCGCGCACCTTCGGCGTGGAGTTCACCGCGAAGTTCTGATGATGCGGTTGATGGGATGAAAGGGAAACGGCGCGGAGAAATCCGCGCCGTTTTTCATTCCATTTCGACGTGTTGCCTGCGCGGTAGGGTCGGTTCCCAAACGACCGCCGATAACGGTGCAACGCCCGGTAACGCATGACCTGAAACGCAGAAAGGCACTCCGTTCCGACGTCCTGTACACCTGAAGGACGTCTTCGGACGGATGTAAGCGTCGGTAAGTCCACCCACGCCGCGTTGATATGGGTTCGGATACGTGAGCCGCGCGTTGCGCGGTTGCCACGCATGGCGTGGCACTACGGATTGCTGGCGAACGGGATAAGACCCGGATACATCATTACCGGGTTACCCAACATCACAACGCGCTGGCAGGTCGGATCTTCAGCACCGTCTCTTCCGCCGCGCAGTCACGGCCGACACTCGCCCCCGCCTTTCTCGCCGTCGCGATCTCCTTCCGCGCCGCCAGCAGGTCGCGGTTGAACTCGGCGTTGTCGTGCAGGCGTGCCACCGCGGCCGCGCCCATGAAGCGGCCTTCGAGGATGTCGCTCTGCCAGTGCACGTTGCACACCAGGCGGCTTTCGCCGTAATTGCGGCCGCGCGCCTGGATGGCATCGGCACGCTCGGGCACGATCTCCGACAGGATCAGGGCCCAGGCCCAGCCGATCGAGGTGTGCCCGGACGGGAACGAACCATTCTTCCGCAGCCCGTCCTCATCCTCCGGCGTGCAGGTCGGCTCGCCGTTGACCATGAACGGGCGAGGGCGCTGGTAGTGGTGCTTGGCGGCGCGGGTGGCGGCGCTGGCATCAATGCGGCTGCGCTCGAGCAGGCGGTACAGCGCCGGGGTCTTTCGTGCATCCACGTCCAGCCCGATCGCGCAGGCGAACTGGTTCGCGCCCTCCGGGAACCCGAGTTCGGCATCGCGGTGCGCCTGCGCGAAGCGAGGGCTGTCGCGCAGGGCGCGCGCCTCGCGGCTGACCTGTTCGTCCAGCGCGAATCCTGCCGAGCCGGCCGCTGGCGGTGCCGGCACCAGCGCCAGGCTGCCGGGGACCGCGTCGGCCGCCAGGTAGCCCACCGCCTTGGTCACCACCGAGGCCTCCACCGGCGTCGTCGGCGCGGCCACGCTGGTACAGCCGACAAGGGCCGCCAGCACGGCGGTGGCCAGCAGGGGGCGCAGGAAGGAGGCGGAAGCGGCAGCGTGCATCGGTGAATCCCAGGAATGTGACGCCCGCATGATCGCAGCTTCGCGGTCGCCTGCCAGCGGCCGCAGGTCATGCCGCCAGACCCGGCATGGCGCACTGCGGCGCACCGGTGGGATTGGTTTCAAATGCCACGAACCCGGTACTGGGTCACGGACTGCAAGCGTCAGCCGGCATAGCTTCTGCATCGGCGCTACCCGCCGTCATCCGGATATGGATAGGCCGAGTCGATGGCGGAGCAGTGCCAACGCCCAGGGGATCACCCGGCAGCGCGGAGCGTGGCCCCGCTACCTGCCTGAACGGAGACGCAGAATGCAGAGCAATGCAGTAGGGAAGGCCATCGGTCTGGCCCTGGGAGTGATGCTGGCCAGTGGCGGCGCACAGGCGGCCGACGTGGTCGGCGTGGCCTTCGTGCACGGTACCGGCAAGCAGACCGATGCCCGCGCCGAGTACTGGCAGCCGGGCATCATCGACACGGTGCGCCAAGGGCTGCCCAACAGCGCCAATTACACCGTGGTCAACTGCGATTTCGAACAGTACATGTGGAAGCCGGAAGCAGCTGGTTGCCTGGCCGGCCAGCTGACCACCTTCATCAACAGCAAGGGCATCACCCGGCTGGTGGTGATCACCCATTCCAACGGCGGCAACGTGGTGCGCTGGATCCTGTCCAACCCCACCTACGACAGCCGCTACCCGAAGCTGATCCAGACCATCAGCAAGGTCACCGCGCTGGCGCCCTCGTCGGCCGGGACGCCGCTGGCCGACGCAGTGCTCAACGGCAACGTGTTCGAAGCCTCGGTGGGCTGGCTGCTGGGTTACCAGAACGACGCCGTGCGCATGCAGCAGGTGGGCTGGATGGCCACCTACAACGCGCAGAACCTCTACGGCACGGCGGGGCGCCCGGCGCTGCCCAAGCCGTTCCGCGCGGTGGTCGGCTCGGACGTGGAGTCGGCGGTATGGGACAGCAACAGCTACTGCGGCGGTTACGCGCAGAACGTGGGGCTGGAACTCACCCAGAACTGGCTCGACAGCTGTTCCGACGGCTTCCTCGAATGCAGCAGCCAGAAGGCCGCCGGCACGCTGCTGTTCACCGACAAGGCGCGTACCAAGGGCGCCGAACCGCTCAGCCACAACCAGAGCCGGCGCGACTGCTTCGGCCTGGGCGCGATCCTGCGCAACGACCTGACCCTCTGAGGAGCACCCCATGACGTCTCGATTGATGCTTGCCATGGCCGTGGCCTCGGCGCTGTTCGCGCTGCCGCTGCAGGCCGCACAACCCCTGCAGGCGGCGCGCGGCACCGACCAGGTCGCCCCGCGCGTGGAACGCGCGCCGATGCCCGATACCACCGTTGAACGCGCCCCGGTGCGCTTTGCCTGGGCGCTGGACCCGGAGCAGGCGCTGGAGGCGCCGGCACCCCAGGCCGCGCTCAGCCGCAGCTACTGGGACACCGTGGATGCGGCCACCCTGCAACGTGGCCTGGAGCTGCCGCTGACCGCCCCCGACGCGGTGATCCAGGTCAGCCCGGTGCAGGGC
>NZ_CAUQPH010000004.1:0-82530 GCF_963519925.1 uncultured Stenotrophomonas sp.
GGCGGGCACTGGCTGCACCGGCGAGCGGGATCGCCAACGGCGCGGCGGCCAGCACGCCCTGACCACGCCGGTTCCGTTCAGCGCAGCGGCGCCCGCGGCAACCGGCTGCGTGGCGCCGCGCGGTACCATGCTGCTGGAATGCCTGCCCTTTCTTCCCCCGCTGCCTACGCGCTGCCGCTGACCGAAACCGCCCTGGGCGCGTTCCTGGCCGCCGGCACCCTGCCCCCCACCGCACTGGAACGCGCCGGGCTTTTCGCCGCCGCGTTGTGCCAGCAGCGTCCGCACCACCCGGCCGCGCTGACCCGGCTGATCGATGCGGCCTGCGCGCTGTTCCTGGTCCAGCCGGAGGCCGCAGCGGGCCAGTTCGACGCACTGCGCACCGCCCTGCCCGCCCTGCCCGATGCATGGCTGCACGCACTGGCCGCACAGGGCGTCGTGCTGGGGCCGGAAGCGGTGGTGGTGCGCTACGCCGCGACATCGCCTGACGCGTATCTGGCCGATGCCTTCCAGGCCGACAGCCAGGTGACGCTGGAAGCGCACACCCTGCGTTTTCCCACCGAGCGCGCACTTGCTGACGACGATGCCGCGTTCGATGACGACTCCACCGCACCGCGTTACGTCGAACGCACCCACGCCTACACCCCGGAGCAGGCCCGGGCCCTGCGCGCGATCATCGCCAACGATGACGAGCACATCGACCTGGACGCCTATGCCGGCGCCGGCAAGACCCATCTGATCCTGCAGCTGCTGGACAGCGCCGCGCGCCGGTACACCTACATCGCACCACGCGCCGGCCAGGTGCAGGCCTTCCGGCAACGCCTCAGCGCCGCACTGCCGGTGCAGGTCATCTCGCAGATCGCCTTCGCCAACCACGTCGCCGGCGACGCGTTCCGACGCGGCCTGCTGCGGACGACATGGCGGCCGGCCTTCCAGATCAGCAAGCTGTCGCTGCGCGACATCGCCGCGCGCATCGAGCTGCAGCCGATCGGCGCGCATGCGCCGGCCAGCGTGCTGCGCATCGCCCTGGAAGGAATCGCGGCATGGTGCCGCTCGAGCACCCTGCAGCTGGCGCCGCGCCACTTCGCGCGCGCCGTGCCGTGGGCGATGATCGACAGCAGCGCGCTGATGGCGGCAGCCGAGCACGTATGGCGCAGCATGTTCGACCCGCAGCTGCAGCGCCACGGCCTGCTCAGCGTCAACGTGGACCACATCGGCAAATGGCTGGCCCTGCACCAGGTCAACGTACCGGCCACCTGGGGCACCCTGCTGATCGATGAGGGCCACGACCTCAGCCCGGCCTGGAAGGCGCTGCTGTCCAGCTACGAGGGTGCGGTGATCAGCCTCGGCGACCCCAACCAGCGCCTGGTCGGCCATGCCCCGCGCTTTGCTACCGGAATGACGCTGGAGATCGACCAGTCGGTCCGCCAGGGTCGGCTGGTGGAAACGCTGATCAACGACACCCTGGCGCTGGACATCGGCAGCCGCTTCGAAGCGCCGTTCAGTGGTGCCGTCGACCTGCCCACGCTGCCCGGCACCTACCGCGAGTGGAGCGAGCTACCCACCGACGGTGCGCGTATCTATGGCAGTCCGTGGCGGCTGTTGGAAGAAGCGCAGCGCCTGGCCGCTGCCGGTGCCGCGTTCGCGATCCATCCCGACTCGCTGGCCACGCTGGGCCGCGAGGTCACGCGCGGCGCCGAAGCCTATCGCGAACTCACCGCGCATGGCGGCAGCAGCCACCGCTGGGAAGACCTGTTGGCCGAATGTGCGGAACAGGGGCTGGCCCGGATCCCGCGCATGTTCATGCGCGGCTACAACCGCGACCGTTTCGTCGAACTG
Organism: uncultured Stenotrophomonas sp.; assembly: GCF_963519925.1. Classification (NCBI taxonomy): domain Bacteria; kingdom Pseudomonadati; phylum Pseudomonadota; class Gammaproteobacteria; order Lysobacterales; family Lysobacteraceae; genus Stenotrophomonas; species uncultured Stenotrophomonas sp. The sequence goes on from NZ_CAUQPH010000004.1 coordinate 1,837, forward strand.
AGCGAGCGCCTGCTGCCCTTCCACGGTGCCGCGCTGCCGTTGATGCTGGTCGAACACGCCAAGAATGCCGAGTTCGCCACGGTGGCGATGTCGCGCTGCTGCTTCCGCACCGGCTTCGCGCGCCGGTTCGCGCACAACCCGGTGCGCGCCGCGTATACCGCGATGACCCGCGGCACGCGCCGGTTGTGGCTGCCGGAGGACGCACTGGACGAGCTGAAGGCCAGCATGCAGCGCTACCAGGACCGGCAGGTGGAACTACGCCGCAGCAAGGCGGCAGCGCCGCGCTGGCCGGGTCGGCCACCAGTAGATTTACCGGCGCGGCGGGGGTAGTTCTTCGGAGTGCTGGCCGCCGCCCACTCACTAGCATGCAGGGATCCTCTCCACGGAACCTGGTCATGGCCACGCGCAGCCCTGCTCCCCCTTCGCCGTTCGACACCCTGTCGCGTTCGATCCTGCCGATCCCCGATCCTGTCTACGTTGGCCTGACGACCTACGACGCCAAGGACCCCGACACCAGCTTCCCGCCGATCAAGGCACTGCGACCGCCGACCAAGGCGCCGAACGTGCTGATCCTGCTGGTGGACGATGCTGGCTTCGGCTCGTCCTCGGTGTTTGGCGGGCCGTGCCACACGCCGAACTTCGAGAAACTCGCCGCCGGCGGCATCAAGTACACCCGCTTCCACACCACCGCACTGTGTTCGCCCACGCGCCAGGCGCTGCTGACCGGGCGCAACCACCATTCGGTAGGCATGGGCGCAATCACCGAAATGGGCACCTCGGCACCGGGCAACAGCGGGGTACGCCCGAAGAACAAAGCGCCGCTGGCTGAAATCCTGAAATTGAACGGCTTCTCCACCGCGCAGTTCGGCAAATGCCATGAAGTGGCGTTGTGGGAAGTCACCCCGGTAGGGCCGTTCAACCAGTGGCCGACCGGTTCGGGCTTCGAACACTTCTACGGGTTCGTCGGAGGCGAGGCCAACCAGTACTACCCCGGCCTGTATGAAGGGACCAAGGCAATCGAGCCGGACAGATCGCCCGAAGACGGCTACACGCTCAACAACGACCTGGCCAACCGCGCGATCACCTGGATCCGCCAGCAGAAGGCGCTGATGGCTGACAAGCCGTTCTTCGTCTATTACGCGCCGGGTGCCACCCACGCGCCGCACCACGTGCCGGCCGAATGGTCGGACAGGTACAAGGGCAGGTTCGATGCCGGCTGGGATGTGCTGCGCGAGGAAACCTTCGAGCGGCAGAAGCAGCTGGGCGTCATCCCGGCCGATGCGCAGCTTACCGCCCGCCATGACGAGATTCCGGCCTGGGATGCGATGGACGATGCACTGAAGCCGGTACTGGCGCGGCAGATGGAAATCTACGCCGGCTTCATGGAGCAGACCGACCATGAGATCGGCCGGGTGCTGGACGCCGTGCGCGACCTGGGGATCATGGACGACACCCTGATCTACCTGATCATCGGCGACAACGGCGCCTCGGCCGAAGGCACCATCAACGGCTGCTTCAACGAAATGGCTACGCTCAACGGCATGCCCGGGATCGAGACGGTGGAGTTCCTGCGCAGCCGGATCGACGACTTCGGCACGCCCAAGGCCTACAACCACTATGCGGTGGGCTGGGCGCATGCGCTGTGCACGCCCTATCAATGGACCAAGCAGATCGCCTCGCACTGGGGCGGTACCCGCAATGGCCTGGTGGTGCACTGGCCAAACGGGGTGGAAGCCAAGGGTGAGCTGCGCCACCAGTTCCACCATGTGATCGACATCGCCAAGACGGTGCTGGAGGTCTGCCACCTGCCCGAGCCGGCCATCGTCAACAGTATTGCCCAGGCCCCGTTCGAGGGGGTCACCATGCTGCCGACCTTCACCGACCCGAAGGCGCCGGAGAACCACCGCGTGCAGTACTTCGAGATGATGGGAAACCGCGGGCTGTACCTGGACGGCTGGACCGCATGTACGCGCCACCGCACGCCGTGGAAAGCCGACGCGCCGCCGCCGTTTGACGACGACGTGTGGGAACTGTATGCGCCCGACGATTGGACCCAGTCCAGCAACATCGTCGACCAGGACCCCAAGCGGCTGGCCGACCTGCAGCGCCTGTGGCTGATCGAAGCGACCAAGTACAACGTGGTGCCGCTGGACGACCGCGGGTTCGAACGGGTCAACCCCGACATCGCCGGGCGTCCGCAGGTCATCACCGGCAACAGCCAGCTGCTGTTCCAGGGCATGCGGGTGACCGAGGCCTGCGTGCTTACCCTGAAAAACAAGTCGTATACGGTCACTGCGCAGGTCACCGTGCCGGAGGCCGGCGCGGATGGCGTGATCATCACCCAGGGTGGCGAATACGGCGGCTGGACGCTGTACTGCCTGCAGGGCCGGCTGAAGTACTGCTACAACTTCTTCGGCATCGAGCATTACATCACCACGTCCGACTCGGACATTCCGTCGGGCGACCACCAGCTGCGCGTGGCCTTCAAGTACGACGGTGGTGGCCTGGCCAAGGGAGGTGATGTCACGCTGTTCTGCGACGGTACGCAGATCGGCAAGGGCCGCGTCGAACAGACCCAGCCGATGGGTTATTCGGCCGACGAGGCCTGCGACGTGGGCGGCGATACCGGTTCGCCGGCGTCGCCCGAGTACGGCAATACCGGCAACCGGTTCACCGGTGATATCGCGTGGGTGCAGCTCGACATCGGGGAAGACAACCACGATCACCTGATCAAACCCGAAGACCGCCTCAAGCTGGCGATGGCCCGCCAATAGAGCCACGCAGGGCGTGGCACTACGCAGGTTCGCGCATGGATCATCGATCCATGCGCAGCCCGCGTCGATGGAAGTAGATCTGCTCTGCCGCCCGCCTCACCATTCCCGACTGCAGCATCAGGTCCATCGGCCAATCCAGCTGCAGGTGGTCCATCGCCCAGCGCAGCATGCGCTTGCCGCGGAAATGCGGAACCGCCTGCGCGGCTACCGTTTCCACCGCCGGTCCGCGTCCGCGCAGGTGCCGCCCGACCGCATCGCCCACCGTCCAGCCGTGCCGCCAGGACGCATGGATGCCGCCGGCCGACAACGGTGAAACGATGCCGGCCGCATCGCCGGTGAGGATCACCCCGGGCGCGGTCAATGCGCCTTTCACCGGGCCGCACGGAATCAATCCGGCCCGGGTTGCATCCGGCTTCAGCGCTGCGGGAAGGCCGATCATGCCGCGCACGTGCGCCAGGAAACCCTCCATGTCCGGCTGCCGCGCGCGCGCCGGGTCGTGCCGCACGGCCAGCCCGACCTGCACGCCGGTCGGGTTCTGCGCCGCCCAGCCGATGTAGCCCGGGGCGTAGCGGCGGCTGGCGAAGCAATGCAGCGCGCGCCCTTCGGGAAGCCCGGCACCGGCGAATTCCTGCTCCACCCCGTAAAGGAAATCCCGCACGCTGCCGAGGCCGGTGCGTTGCGCCACCCGCGAACACGCCCCGTCCGCGCCCACCAGGTAGCGGGTGCGTCCTGCGCCGGCTACGTCCCACCCGTCGCCGTGGCGATGGGCCTGGGTGAAGGACTGGCCCAGGCGCAGGTCGACGCCATGGGTGCGCAGTTCCCCGGCGAGCCAGCGCAGCACGTTGGGCGTGTCGGTGGTCATGAAGTAATAGCCGGGCGCGGCCAGGCAGACGCTGCGCAGGTTGGGCGCATACAGCCGCACCTGCTCCACGCGCTGCAGCAGCGTGGCGGGAATGCGCCCGAGCCAGGTCTGCTCGACCACTTCCTTGACCAGGATCCCGGTGGTGTGCAGCCGCGCACCCGGATCGTCCTTGCGCTCCAGCACGCACACGCGCAACCCGTACTGGGCGGCCGCCAGCGCGCACGCCGCGCCGGCGAAGCTGGCGCCGACCACGACCAGGTCCCAATCATGGGGAGATGTGGAATTCATTCTCGAACTACCGCTGCGAAGGAGGTCTGCAGCGTCGCGCGCAGCTGCGGGCGGGCCATGAAACCAGCGTGAAGTGGGTATGAAGCGCTGCGCGCGTCCTGCGTCGCCGCAGGCAGGCCTCGTCACGGCAGCGACGGGGCCGTGCTGATAGCATCGTGGGGTCCTTACGCTGTCCGCCCTGATCCATCCGTCCGACTCACCCCCCATGAGGATCCGAACGATGCGCAACGGTGCCGCCCTGCTGGTTGAAGCGCTTGAGAACGAGGGCGTTGATCGAATCTTCGGCGTGCCCGGCGAAGAGAACCTGGATTTCCTGGAAGCCCTGCGGACCTCGCGGATCGAACTGGTGCTGACCCGGCATGAGCAGGCAGCGGCGTTCATGGCCGCCACCCACGGTCGCCTGACCGGCCGGCCCGGTGTGTGCCTGGCCACGCTGGGTCCCGGTGCACTGAATTTCTCCACCGGCGCGGCGTATGCCCACCTGGGCGCCATGCCGATGATCCTCATCACCGGCCAGAAGGCGGTGATGAGCGCACGCCAGGCGCGCTTCCAGATCGTCGACATCGTCGCGTCGATGAAGCCGCTGACCAAGATGACCCGCCAGATCGTCAGTCCCGCCGCGATTCCGGCGCTCGTCCGCGACGCCTTCCGCGTGGCCATGGAAGAGCGGCCCGGCCCGGTGCACCTGGAACTTCCCGAAGACATCGCCGGCGAAGAGGTCGAGGCACTCGCGCCCATCCCGGTGCATCCGCTGGAACGGCCGCTCGCCCACCCTGCGGCGCTCGAGCGCGCAGCCGCTGCGATCCAGGCCGCCTCGCGCCCGCTGGTGATGATCGGCGCGGCGTGCAGCCGCCCGCAGCTGGCCGACGCACTGTCCGACTTCATCTCGCGCACGCGGCTGCCGTTCTTCAACACGCAGATGGGCAAGGGCGCGGTGACCGGGGGGTCCAACCTCTACATGGGCACCGCCGCACTCTCTGAAGGCGATTACGTGCATGAGGCCGTGGCACGTGCCGACCTGATCGTCGCCATCGGTCACGACACGGTCGAGAAACCGCCGTTCCTGATGAAGGACGCGGGCGGTCCCAAGGTCATCCATGTGAGTTTCCAGTCGGCCACGGTCGAACAGGTCTACCACCCCGACATCGAGGTGATCGGCGACATCGGCAGCTCGGTGCAGGCGCTGGCCGGACGACTGGAAGGCCAGCTGGCGGGCGATGACGGCATGATCGCGCTGCGCCAGAAGATCCTGGCGCGGATCAATGATCGCGCCGAGGAACAGCGCTTCCCGGTGACCCCGCAGCGGCTGGTCCACGACGTGCGCGAGGTGATGCCCGACGACGGCATCGTCTGCCTCGACAACGGCATGTACAAGATCTGGTTTGCCCGCAACTATCGTACCCACGTGGCCAACACGCTGCTGCTGGACAATGCGCTGGCGACGATGGGCGCGGGCCTGCCGTCGGCGATGATGGCGGCGATGCTGTACCCGCAGCGCCGGGTGATGGCGGTGTGCGGCGACGGCGGCTTCATGATGAACTCGCAGGAACTGGAAACCGCCGTGCGGCTGGGACTGGACCTGGTGGTGGTGATCCTCAACGACAGCGCCTACGGCATGATCCGCTGGAAGCAGGCAGTGGATGGCTTCGAGGATTTCGGCATGCGCTTCGGCAACCCGGATTTCGTCCGCTACGCCGAAGCCTACGGCGCGAAGGGGTCGCGGGTGACCGCGGTCGACGATCTGGTTCCCACCCTCGAGGCCGCCTTCGCCGGTGGCGGCGTCCATCTGGTCGATGTGCCCATCGACTACTCCGAAAATACCCGCGTCCTGGTCGACGAGCTGCGCAACCGCACGCCCGACGTGGAGTGCGGCTGAGCCCTTTCTGCAACGAGGAAACCCCATCATGCTGCACATCGTCCAGGCGTTCGATCGCGCGCCCATCGCGGAGCTGCAGAGCGACGATGCCGCCGCGCTGGAGCGCAAGCTTCAGGCGGCCGCGTCCGTGTTCAAGCACCGCAACGGCTGGCTGCCGCCGCGCCAGCGCATGACCATCCTTCGCCGCCTGGCCGCGTTGATGGAAAGCCGCCGCGAGCATCTTGCCCTGCAGATCGCGCGCGAAGGCGGCAAGCCGCTGCCCGACGCCATCGTGGAAACCACGCGCGCCATCGATGGCGTGCACAATGCCGCCGACGAGCTTCGCAACTTCGCCGGCCGTGAAATCCCGATGGGTCTTTCGGCTGCCGCAGAGAACCGCTGGGCGTTCACCACGCGCGAGCCGATCGGGATCGTGGCTGCGATCTCCGCGTTCAACCATCCGTTGAACCTGATCGTGCACCAGGTCGCCCCGGCCATTGCGGTGGGCTGCCCGGTGATCATCAAGCCGGCCAGCGCCACGCCCCTGTCGTGCCTGGAATTCGTGGCGATGGCGCTCGAAGCGGGCCTGCCCGAACCGTGGTGCCAGGCATTCCTTCCGGAGGGCAACGAACTGGCCGAGGCGCTGGCGACCGACCCGCGCGTGGCATTCCTGAGCTTCATCGGCTCGGCCCGGGTCGGCTGGTCGCTGCACGCCAAGCTGGCCCACGGCGCACGCTCCGCGCTGGAGCACGGCGGCGTGGCACCGGCCATCGTCGACCGCAGTGCCGACCTGGACAAGATCATCGAACCGCTGGTCAAAGGCGGGTACTACCATGCCGGCCAGGTGTGCGTTTCGACCCAGCGCATCTTCGTCCACAGCGCGATCGTCGATGACCTCACCGAACGGCTGGTCGCGCGCGTCCGCACGCTGCGCACCGCCGATCCCACGCTCAAGGACACCGAAGTGGGTCCGCTGATCCAGCCGCGTGAAGTCGACCGGGTGGCGGAATGGGTGGACGAGGCGGTCGCCGGCGGGGCCGGGCTGGCCATCGGCGGCGAGCGCATCTCCGAGACCACCTATCAACCCACGGTGCTGGTCGAACCGGCCGCCGATGCGCGCATCTCCACCCAGGAAGTGTTCGGGCCGGTGGTCGCGGTGTACGCCTACGCCGACCTCGACGAGGCCATCGCACGTGCAAACGCCCTGCCCACGGCGTTCCAGGCCAGCATCTTCGCCCAGGAGATCGACATCGCCCTGCGCGCGGCCAACCGCCTCGACGCCTCCGCGGTCATGATCAACGACCCCACCGCGTTCCGCACCGACTGGATGCCCTTCGCCGGGCGCAGGGAATCGGGCTACGGCACCGGCGGCATTCCGTACACCATGCGTGACATGACCCAGGAAAAGATGATCCTGATGCGCCGGCCCTGACAATGGCGGCGGGAAGCGTGCAACGGCAGTAGAAGTACGTAGGAACGACTGGTGTATTTTCGGAGGCCGGTCCCGCGCCGCCTGCCTACCCTCTTGGTTCCAGGACGAACGAGAGGGCGATGCGATGAAGGTCAGGACGGAACTGCCGGGTACGCCCGAAATTCTTCCGCAGCCGGATTTCCACTTCCGCGGCGAAGTTGGACGCACTTACCAGGATTCGGACCCGGCCCAGTTCCCGCAGCCGGTGCAACCGCCCAAGGGCGCACCCAACGTGGTGCTGATCCTGCTCGATGACGTGGGCTTCGGCCAGTTCAGTACCTTTGGCGGGGGCGTTCCCTCCCCCACCATGGACCGTCTGGCCGCCGAGGGGCTGCGCTACAACCACTTTCACACCACTGCGCTGTGCAGCCCGACCCGCGCTGCGCTGATCACCGGTCGCAACCACCATTCGGCGTCTTTTGCCGGCATTACCGAACTGGCCACCGGCTACGATGGCTATTGCTGCGTGCTGCCGCGCAGCTGCGGCACGGTCGGTGAAGTACTGCGCCAGAACGGCTACATGACCGCGTGGATCGGCAAGAACCACAACACGCCGACCTGGGAACTGAGCGCCGCCGGACCCTACGACCGCTGGGCGAATGGCCTGGGCTTCGACTATTTCTACGGGTTCAACGCCGGCGACATGAACCACTGGAACCCGCTGCTGTTCGAGAACCGCGATCTGGTGCCCGCCTCGGACGATCCCGAGTATCACCTCACCGAAGACCTTGCCGACAAGGCCATCGCCTGGGTGCGCAAGGTCAAGAGCATCGCGCCGGACAAGCCGTATTTCCTCTACGTCGCTCCCGGTGCGACGCATGCGCCGCACCAGGCACCGCAGTCCTGGATCGACCAGTTCAAGGGCAGGTTCGATCACGGATGGGACGCCTACCGCGAGCAGACGCTGGCACGCCAGAAGAAGCTCGGCGTGGTGCCCGACGACACCGACCTGACCGAGCGCTCGCGCGGCCTGCCGGCATGGGACAGCCTGGAACCGGACCAGCGGCGCCTGTACGCGCGCATGATGGAAGTGTTCGCTGCCTACGGCGCGCAGGTTGATGCCGCGATGGGCCGGGTGATCGATGCGGTCAAGGCGCTGCCGGATGCCGACAACACCCTCATCATCTACATCGCTGGCGACAATGGCTCCAGCGCTGAAGGCGGGCTGGAAGGCTCGCTCAACGAGAACCTGTTCTTCAACGGCTTCCCGGAAAAGTGGGAAGACAACCTCAAGGTCATCGACGAACTGGGTGGGCCGAAACACTTCAACCACTTCCCGTCGTCGTGGGCGCATGCGATGAACACGCCCTTCCAGTGGACCAAGCAGGTCGCCAGCCACTTCGGCGGCACGCGCAACCCGATGATCATCAGCTGGCCAGCGCAGATCACGGACAAAGGGGGGCTGCGCGAGCAGTTCCTGCATGTCATCGACATCGTACCCACGCTGTATGAAGTCTGTGGCATCACCGCACCGCGCGAGCTCAACGGGGTGCAGCAGAAGGACATCGAAGGCGTGAGCTTCGCCTTCAGCTTCGACCAGGCCGACGCGGAGAGCCGGCGGCGCACCCAGTATTTCGAACTGGGCTGCAACCGCGGCCTGTACCACGACGGCTGGATGGCCTCCGCCCCCAGCTTCGCGCCCTGGGAGCCCAACCGTGCCGACGACTGGACACCGGACAAGCAGGTCTGGGAGCTGTACAAGCTGAACGAGGATTTCTCGCAGGCGCATGACCTGGCCCAACAGAACCCGGAAAAGCTGCGCCAGCTGCAGGACCTGTGGTGGGCGGAGGCCTCCAAGTACAGCGTGCTGCCGCTGGACTGGCGCGGCACCATCCGCATGAATGCCGAGGCGATGGGTCGGCCCAGCCTGATTGGCGACCGCACCAGAGTGACGTACTACCCTGGCATGGTCGCCCTGCCCGACGCGGCGTGCCTGCCGATGCTCAACAAGTCGTGGACGATCACCGCCCAGATCGAGCTACCCAACGACACCGCCGAGGGCATGATCATCACCCATGGCGGTTCCGAAGGCGGCTACGGCCTGTACCTCAAGGCCGGGCGCCCGACCTTCGTCTACAACTACCTGGGCGTGGAGCGGCCGAGCTTTTCCGGCGATACACCGCTTGGCAAAGGCAAAGCCACCCTCGGGGTGAGATTCGACTACGACGGGGGCGGCATGGGCAAGGGCGGCACGGTGACCCTCACCGTCAACGGCGATACCGTGGCCAGTGGCCGGCTGGAGCGCACCGTGCCGATTCAGTTCTCCATCACCGAGGGACTGGACGTGGGCATGGACAACGGCTCGGCGGTGGACTGGACCTACCGGCTGCCGTTCCACTTCACCGGCAGGATCGAGGAAGTGACCGTGGAAGTGTTTGCGGAGAAGCGGGCGTAGCCAGCGGCGGTCCGCACTGACCATCGCAAGGCGCCCCGTAGAGCCACGCCCTGCGTGGCTGCTTTCCGATCCGGCACCGCGAAGCCACGCAGGGCGTGGCTCTACGTCGGTGGTGCGGTCGAGCCCCGCACCATCAGGCTGAAATCCAGCGTCTGCTGGAGCGGCACATCGACGCGTTCGATGATGGCGAGCAGCAGGTTGACCGAGCGCTCGCCGATCTCGCGCATGGGCTGGCGGATGGTCGTCAGCGGTGGGGTCAGGTACCGGGACGAGGCCAGGTCGTCGAAGCCGACCACCGAAAGGTCCTCCGGGACGCGCGCGCCTTTGTCGCGGCAGGCCGCCAGCACCCCCAGCGCCATCTGGTCGCTGAAGCAGAACACGGCAGTCGGCAGCGGCGTGAGAGCCAACAGCGCCGATCCAGCGACATGACCCGATTCCACCGAGAAATCGCCCGGCATGAGCACCAGGCTGCGCAGGCGCCCGCGCGCCTTTGCGACCGCCCGGACCCCTTCCAGCCGCTGCTCGTGCAGTGGGTTGTCGGGCGGCCCGCCGACCACGGCGATGCGCTCGTGTCCCAGCCCATACAGGTGGTCCATCACGGCGCGCGCGGCGGCCGCGTTGTCGATGTGGACGCTGGGAATGCCCTGCGCGGGATCGAACTCGCAGCCGTTGACCACCGGCGCCGCGGCGCCCAGCTGCTGGACGATCGCGCGCGCCGTGGGCGGCAGGCGATGGCCGAGCACGATCAGGCCGTCGGCCTCGTTGCGCCGGAGCATCTGCGCGTAGCGCTCCTCGCGCTCGGGGCGATGCTGGGTATCGCCGAGCAGCACGGCATACCCGACGGCCTGCGCCGCCTCCTCCGCGCCCTGCAGGATCTGCGCGAAAAACGGATTGGCGATGTCCGGCACGGTGACCAGCAGCTTGCCGCTGCGCTGGGTCTTGAGGGTCCGGGCCACCGTGTTGGGAACATAGCCCAGCGCCGCGGCAGCCTGCTCGATGCGCGTGCGCGTGGCCGGCAGGACTTTGTCCGGCCGCGACAGCGCACGCGACACCGTGCCTGCCGAGACGCCCACGTGCTTTGCGATGTCGTAGATGGTGGCCATGGTTTCAGTTCTTCGTGTCGCTGTGCAGTGCACAACAGGTCTTGCCGGAGGCCCTGCTAGGATAAATGCAATCGATTGCATCGGGGCGAATCACGTTGAAGACGCTCAAGGGTCCGGCGCTTTTCCTGGCGCAGTTCATCAGCGACACACCTCCGTTTGATCGGCTGGACACGCTGGCCAGCTGGGCTGGGGGCCTGGGGTATTCTGGCGTACAAGTACCGACCAGCGCGCCCCACCTGTTCGATCTGGCCGAGGCGGCGCGCAGCCAGTCTTACTGCGACGACATCGCCGGCATGCTGGCCGACCATGGCGTGCAGATCACCGAGCTGTCCACCCACCTGCAGGGCCAGCTGGTTGCGGTCCATCCTGCTTACGACAGCCTGTTCGACGGCTTCGCGCCGCCGGACAAGCGCAATGATCCGGCCGCCCGCCAGGCCTGGGCGGTGGAACAGCTGTTGCTCGCGGCCAAGGCCAGCGAGCGACTGGGATTGACCGCGCACGCCACGTTCTCCGGCGCGCTGGCCTGGCCCTACTTCTATCCCTGGCCGCAACGCCCGCCGGGGCTGGTGGACGAAGCCTTCGCCGAACTGGGCCGGCGCTGGCGCCCCATCCTCGACGCCTTCGACGCCTGCGGCGTGGACCTGTGCTTCGAGATCCACCCGGGCGAAGACCTGCACGATGGCGCCACCTTCGAGCGCTTCCTGGAGGTGGTGGACCATCACCCGCGCGCCAAGATGCTGTACGACCCCAGCCACCTGCTGCTGCAGCAGATGGACTACCTGGGCTTCATCGACCGCTACCACGCGCGCATCGGCATCTTCCACGTCAAGGACGCGGAGTTCCGCCCCAGTGCGCGCAGTGGCGTGTATGCCGGCTATCAGGACTGGATCGATCGGCCGGGGCGGTTCCGTTCGCCCGGCGACGGGCAGATCGACTTCAAGGCGATCTTCTCGAAGTTCGCGCAGTACGATTTCCCGGGCTGGGCGGTGCTGGAATGGGAGTGCTGCCTGAAGCACCCGGAAGACGGCGCACGCGAGGGCGCAGCGTTCATCCGCGACCACATCATCCGCGTCACCGAACGTGCCTTCGACGACTTCGCCGACAGCGGCGCGGATCCGGAAGCGCTGCGCCGCATGCTGGGGATCTGAACCATCACCGCCTGGGAGGGCAAGCCATGAGCTACGCCATGTCGCGCTTGGGCGCGATGATGTTCCTGCAGTTCTTCATCTGGGGGGCGTGGTTCGTCACCCTCGGCACGTACCTGGTACAGGGCCCGCTGCAGGCCAGCGCCAGCCAGGTGGCCACCGCCTTCCTCAGCCAGTCCATCGGCGCGATCGTGGCGCCGTTCCTGGTCGGGCTGATCGCGGACCGCTACTTCGCCGCGCAGCGCATCCTCGGGGTGCTGCACCTGGCCGGTGCGGCGCTGATGTGGATGGCGTCCACCGCGACCGACTTCAACACGTTCTTCGCCTGCGTCATGGGCTACATGCTGCTGTTCATGCCGACCCTGGCCCTGGCCAACAGCGTGGCGATGCGGCACATGCACTCGCCTGAAAAGCAGTTCCCGCCGGTGCGCGTTGCCGGCAGCGTCGGCTGGATCGTCGCGGGTGTGCTGATCGGCTGGCTGGGGTGGGAACAGGCGCACACGCTCGAACTGACCTTCCGGATGGCGGCGATGGCATCGCTGGCCCTGGGCCTGTATGCGTTCACCCTGCCGCACACGCCGCCGCTGGCGCAGCAGCGCGACGCCGGGCTCGGGCAGGTGCTGGGCCTGGATTCGCTGCGGTTGCTGAAGTCGCGCTCCTATCTGGTGTTCTTCCTGGCCTCCATCGCCATCTGCATTCCGCTGGCGTTCTATTACAACTTCACCAACCCCTACCTCAACGACCTCGGCGTACGCGGCGCGGCCGGCCTGCAGTCGCTGGGCCAGGTGTCCGAAGTGCTGCTGATGCTGGCCATGCCGTTCCTGTTCGTGCGGCTCGGGGTCAAGACCATGCTGGCGGTGGGCATGGCGGCGTGGGTGGTGCGCTACGTGATGTTCGCCTTCGGCGACGCGGGCGGCGGCTTCTCGCTGCTGGTGATCGGCATCGTGCTGCACGGCATCTGCTACGACTTCTTCTTCGTCACCGGCCAGATCTACACCGATGCGCATGCCGGCCCCGCCGCGCGCAGCAGCGCGCAGGGCTTCATCACCCTGGCCACCTATGGCGTGGGCATGTTGATCGGCACCTTCCTGTCCGGCGCGGTGGTGGAGCACTACACCACGGCGGCAGGTCCGGACTGGCAACAGATCTGGCTGTTCCCGGCCGGCGTTGCGCTGGTCGTGTTGGTGGCCTTCCTGCTGCTGTTCCGCGACCGCCCGGCCGTCGCGGCCGCCCCTTCCACGCCCTGAGGAACCGACCGATGCGCAAGCTTGGAATCGCCATCGTAGGCACCGGCATGATCGGCGCCGTGCACCGTCGCGCGGCACTGCTGGCCGGCGCCGACGTACGCGGCGTGGTGGCCTCTTCGCCGCAACGCGCCGAGGAGGTGGCCAGGTCATGGAATGTTCCGCGCGGCTATCGTGACATCGAAGAGGTGATCGCGGATCCGCAGGTGCAGGTCGTGCACGTGTGCACCCCCAACCACCTGCACCGCGCCATGGCGCAGGCGGCGCTGGAAGCGGGCAAGCATGTGATCTGCGAGAAGCCGCTGGCCACCACACTGCAGGACGCGCAGGTCCTGGCGGCATTGGCCGCTTCTACCGGGCTGGTCGCCACGGTGCCGTTCGTCTACCGCTACCACCCGGTGGTGCGCGAGGCGCGCGCACGCATCGCGCAGGGCGAGCTGGGGCCACTGCACCTGATCCACGGCAGCTACCTGCAGGACTGGCTGCTGGACCCGGCCAGCAACAACTGGCGGGTGGACCCGGCGCTGGGCGGCGCCTCGCGCGTGTTCGCCGACATCGGTTCGCACTGGTGCGACCTGGTGGAATGGGTCAGCGGCGAGCGCTTCGTCGACGTCAGCGCGGCATTCGCCACCGTGGTCGCCGAACGCGGCGCCGTGGCCGGGCAGAGCTTCACCACGCCGGCGGCGGGCGGCGCGATGCAGGCGGTCACCAGTGAGGACGTGGCGGCGGCGATGTTCAAGACCGGCGCAGGTACGCTCGCCTCATTGACCGTCAGCCAGGTCTCGGCAGGGCGCCACAACCGCCTCTGGTTCGAGATCGACGGCGCCACGGCCAGCGTGGCATTCAACCAGGAAGACCCGGAGCGGTTGTGGCTCGGCCGGCCCGACCAGCGCGAGGAAACCTTCGTGCGCGGGCCCGGCGCCGGCAGTGCCGAACAACGCCGGCTGGCGGTACTGCCACCCGGCCACGCGCAGGGCTACGCCCAGTGCTTCGAGGCGTTCGTCGCCGACACCTATCGCGCCATCGACGGCGAACGGCCGCAGGGCCTGCCCACCTTCGAAGACGGCCTGCGCTCGGCGCTGATCGTCGACCGCGTCATCGCATCGGCCAGGTCGCGCGCCTGGACCACCATCGATTGAATTCCGGGAGGATATTGATGAAGACCGCTGCACGCAGGACCACGACCCTCGCACTGCTGCTGCTCGCCGCCCTGCCCGCCTTCGCAGGCGACCCGGCCGGCCCGCAGCCGCCCATCGCGGTGCAGATGTACACGCTGCGCAATGCGGGCTCGCTCGAGCAGCAGCTGAAGATCGTCCACGACGCGGGTGTAGGCGCGGTGGAGACGGTAGGGACGCAGAACGTCAGCGCCGCCGAGCTCAAGCAGCTGCTGGAACGCTATTCGATCAAAGCCATTTCCTCCCACGTGCAGCTGGCCGAGCTGCGCGGCGACCTGGACGGGGTGGTGGCGTTCAACCGCGCGATCGGCAACACGACGCTGGTCGTGCCCTACCTGGCGGAGAAGGACCGACCGACCGATGCCGCAGGCTGGACCGCGCTGGGCCAGGAACTGGGCCGGATCGCGGCGCAGGTGAAAGCCCAGGGCATGCAGCTGGCTTATCACAACCATGACTTCGAGCTGGTCGACTTCAACGGCAAAACCGGCCTGGAGCTGCTGTTCGCCGCAGCCGGCCCCGAGCTGCAGACCGAGCTGGACCTCGCCTGGGTGGCGCGCGCGGGTCACGACCCGGTAGTGATGTTGGGCAGGTTCCGCGGCCACGTGTTCGCGGTGCACGCCAAGGACAATGCCCCGAAGGGCCAGGCCGAAGACGAGGGCGGCTTCGCCGCCGTCGGCCGGGGCGTGCTGGACTGGAACGCGATCCTGCCTGCCGCCGCCGCTGCCGGGGTGCAGTGGTACATCGTCGAGCACGACCAGCCGCGTGATCCGGCCAAGATCATCAAGACCGGCGCGGACTACCTGCGCCACCACCTGCCCGCCGGCGCAGCGCGCCAGCCAGCGAAGGAGTAATGCTTGAATACGCGTTCCAGACTGATCCCGACCCTTGCCGTACTGGTATCGAGTGCGCTGTCTGCGCCTGCGGCCTGGACCAAGGACGACCCCGCGGCCGGTGCGGCCCTCTACGCAACCCACTGCACGGCCTGCCACGGCGCGGAGCGCGCTGGCGTCCCCCCCACCTTCCCAGCCCTCATTGATGTTGGCAAGCGCCTGCAGCCGGCGCAGATCAAGGAGAAAATCAGGAAGGGGGGCGGTTTGATGCCGCCATTCCCGCAGCTGTCCGAACAGGAGATCGACAACCTCGCCAGCTACCTGGCGAAGTAGGCTGCCGCTGCCGGCCCATGCGGGCCGGCGTTACAGCTCCCGCACCCAGATGTTGCGGTAGCTGACCTTCGAGTCGTGCTCCTGCAGGTACAGCGGGGCACAGGCATGCGGCGCGTATGAAGGCGCGCCGATGTACTCGGTCTTGCCGGATACCACGGTGTCGTCCTGCACCAGCACGCCGTTGTGCAGCACGGTGATGCGGGCCGGCGACACCAGCCCGCCTCCCTGCGAGAAGCGCGGCGCCTTCCAGATGATGTCGTACGCCTGCCACTGGCCCGGTGCGCGCGAGGCATTCACCAGCGGAATGGCCTGCTTGTACATCGAGCCGGCCTGGCCGTTGGCGTAGGTCGGGTTGTTGTAACTGTCCAGCACCTGCAGCTCATACAGCTCCTGCAGGAAGATGCCGCTGTTGCCGCGGTTCTGGCCGTCGAAGCCCTTGGTTTCGGTGGGCGAGCGCCACTCCACATGCAGCTGGATGTCGCAGAACCGCTGTCGGGTGCGAATGCCCTTGCTGCCCGGCACCACGGTCAAGGCACCGTCGGCAACGGTCCAGCGCACGGGTCCGCCCTGCTCCGACTCCCAGGCGGAAACGTCCTTGCCGTTGAACAACACGATCGCATCCGACGGCGCGGCGTTCACGGGCGTGGCCACGAGCGCGGGCACGGGCTTCCACACCTCGGTCTTCGCCGGATCGCGGGCCGCGTCGACGCTGGTCTGCGCCACTGCAGGGGCCGCAGCCAGCATGCAGGCCGCGGTCAGCAAGGGTCTGATCATCGTGTTCCTCATCAGCTGGTGCCCCACGCGGGCGTGCCCGGGACATAGGCGAGGTCGCCGTCGTAGCGACCAGGCACGGCGACGTACTGCAGCACCTCGGTTGCGCCCACCTTGGAGGTGAAGAAACCGAAGATGGCCAGCTGCTTGATCATCGTGAAGTAGTGCGGCATCGCCCGCGTGCCGTCGGCGGTGCCGGTGTCGCCGACCTCGACGGCGCGTTTCCTGGCTTCCGCGTCCAGGGTCTGCAGCAACCTGGTGCGCGCCTGCGGCGTGAGCGACACGAAGCGGCCGCCGGCGCGCTGGTCGATGTCGGCCAGGCCCGCGCGGAACGTAGCCTGCTGCTGGTTGGTGTAACAGTCCGTGACGAATTGCGCCATGAACGCCCCTGTGGCGGCGTCCTTCGCGCCCGCCGTGCGGGTCTTTGGCAGGATGGTCTCGGCGATCTCATCCAGCGTGCCGACATCGGCGGCGGAGAAGGTGTTGTTCGCCGCTGCGGTCGGCGCCTGTGCCTGCCCGAGCACCGGCAGGCCGATCATGGCGGCGCCGGTGGCGGCGACGATCATCTTCAACAGGTCGCGACGTTCCATCACAGGTTCCCCGCTTTCAGTTCGCGAACCGCATGGTCGGCCGCGCGTGCGGTCAGCGCCATGTAGGTCAGCGAAGGATTCACGCAGGCGCTGGAGGTCATGCAGGCGCCGTCGGTCACATAGACATTGGGCGCGTCCCAGACCTGGTTGTGCTGGTTCAGCACCGAATTCTTCCGGTCGCGGCCCATGCGGGCCGTCCCCATCTCGTGGATACCCTTGCCCGGCGCATAGTCGTTGTCGTGCATCTCCACGTCCTTCACCCCGGCGGCCTCCAGCATCTCCGCGGCATCGGCGGCCATGTCCTTGCGCATGGCCTTCTCGTTCGCACGCATGGACACGTCCATGGCCAACACCGGCAACCCCCATTTGTCCTTGCGGTCCGGGTCCAGGCGGATCGTATTGTCGTGGTGCGGCAGCATTTCACCGAAGCCGGTCATGCCGATGCGCCAGTCGCCCGGCACGGTCAGTGCTTCCTTCAGGTCGGCGCCGATGTTCAGTTCGGCGATCTCGCGCGACCAGCCGTTGCGGCTGGCGCCGCCCTGGTAGCCGAAGCCGCGCGTGTAGCCGCGCCGGTCGCCGCCGACGTTGCGGAAACGGGGGATGTAGAAGCCGCAGGGACGGCGTCCGAAATAGTACTTGTCGTCGTAGCCCTCGACCCTGCCGGAGGCGCCGGCGCCGAAATGATGGTCCATCACGTTGTGGCCCAGCTCGCCGGACGAAGAACCGAGCCCGCCTTCCCAGACGTCCGTAGCCGAGTTCATCAGCATCCAGGTCGAGTTGAACGAGGATGCGTTGAGGAAGATGACCTTGGCCGTGTACGTGTACGTCTGCCCTGTCTCGGCATCGATCACCTCCACGCCGCGCGCCCGCTTGCGGTCCTTGTCGTAGAGCACCTCCTTGACGATCGAGAACGGGCGCAGGGTCAGGTTGCCGGTCTTCATGGCCGCCGGCAGCGTGGCCGACTGGGTCGAGAAGTAGGCACCGAACGGACAGCCAAGGATGCACTTGTTGCGGTACTGGCAGTTGACCCTTCCCTGCTCCGGCTTGGGCTGGGTGATGTTGGCCGAGCGCGAATGGATCATGTGCCGGGTCCCGCCAAAGGCCTTCTTGATCCGCGCGGCCACGTCCTTCTCGACGATGTTCAGCGGGATCGGCGGCAGGAATTCGCCGTCGGGCAACACGTCCAGCCCTTCGCGCGTGCCCGCGATGCCGGCGAACTTCTCCACATGGTCGTACCAGGGCGCGATGTCGGCATAGCGGATCGGCCAGTCGGTAGCGATGCCGTCCTTGAGGTTGGCCTCGAAATCCAGGTCGGACAGCCGGTAGCTCTGCCGTCCCCACATCAGCGAACGCCCGCCGACGTGGTAGCCGCGGAACCAGTCGAAGCGCTTGGTTTCGATGTACGGCGAGTCCTGCTCGTCGGCCCACATGCCCTCGAGGTTCTCGGCCAGCGCGTAGTCGCGCATCAGGACCGGGAAGGCGGCCTTCATCGCCTGGGTGGGCCGGTTGCGGTGCGGGAAATCCCACGGCTCCTTCATCGCGTTGACGTAGTCCTTGACGTGCTCGATGTTGCGCCCGCGCTCCAGCATGAGGACCTTCAGGCCTTTCTCGGTCAGTTCCTTCGCCGCCCAGCCGCCACTGATGCCGGAGCCGACGACGATTGCGTCGTAATGATTGTCTGCCATGGGTTCTACTTCACCTGGGTGGATATCAATTTCAGACGTCGCAGAGGCGGATCGCCTCGCGCAGCGAACCGATGGGATCCGGCGCTGCAGGCATGAACTCCTGCGCCAGGTACCCATCGAAACCGGTGTCGCGGATCGCGCGACAGATGGCGGGATAGTTCAGCTCCTGCTGGTCGCCGATTTCATGCCGGCCCGGCACGCCGGCGGTGTGATAGTGCTTGAAGTGCGCGTGGTGCCGGCCGATGGTGGCGATGATGTCGCCCTCCATGATCTGCATGTGGTAGATGTCGTACAGCAGGCCGAAGTGGGCCGAGCCCAGCCGCTGGCACAGTTCCACGCCCCACGCGGAGTGGTCGCAGAGGTAGTCGGGATGATCGACCCGGGAGTTCAGCAGCTCCATCACCAGCACGACGCCGCGCTTCTCGGCGTGGCCAAGGATGCGCTTGAGGCCGGTGACGGCATGATCCAGGCCTTGCTGCGGGTCCATGCCGTTGCGGTTGCCGGAAAAACAGATGAGGTTGCGGTAGCCGGCGTCGGCCACCAGATCGATGTGCCGTGTGTAGCGCTCGACCAGCTGGTCGTGGAACTCGCGGCCTGCAAAACCCTTGGTCAGGCCCAACTCCGCGCCGTTGCACATCGAGCTGTACACGCCTTGGGCCTTCAGCTTGGGCCAGTCCTCCGGTCCGACCAGATCCATGGCGGCGAAGCCGATGTCCTTCACCGTCTGGCAGAGCTGGGCCACCGATAACTGCGGGAAGGTCCAGCGGGCGACGGAATGCTTCAGGTTGCCCTTGAGCCGTGCAGCCGGCGCGGCTGCCGCAGGCAGCATGCCCGCAACGCCCAGGCCAAGGCTGCCGGCAACCGCCAAGCGCAGGGCGTCTCGCCGCGTGAGCCCCGCGACCGGGTCCGGTCCGCTCGAATGGATGGACATCCACCTGCCGGCCTCCCAACCGGTATCAAACGCAACGATTCACGGCAATGCAATCGATTGCACCATAAAGGACTGGATCGATCCAATGAAAGACGCAGTGCACAAAATGTGTACTGCGTGGCACAACGACCGCGCATCGTTCGGGGATGGGAGAGCGCAGTACCCCAGGCGATATCGGGGACGGCGCGTCAGTGACCGATGAGAACGTCAGCTGAAATATTCATCCGATCGCGAACCCGGCGGATCATCTCCAACGTCAGCTTGCGTTTGCCGGTCAGCACTTCATACACGCGATTTTTCTGACCAATCACGTCAACAAGATCCTTGGCCTCCAGTCTTTCCTGAGCCATACGGAACTTGATGGCCTCAATCGGATCGGGGGCATCGAGTGGGAAATGCGTGCTTTCGTAGTTGGCGACCAGGATCAGCAGGACTTCGAACATATCGCCCTGCTCGGTACCCGGCTCAGGCAGGTCATCGAACCAGGCGGCAAGTTTCTGCTTGGCCTCGTGATAGTCGCGCTCGGAATGGAGAGGTCGGATGTTCATCAGGGTTGATCCACCTTGGCGGCGTCGATCTTGCGTTGTCGAAAGCAAAAAGGCCCGCTATAGGCGGGCCTTCTGCTGGTTTCAGGCAAACATCACGCTGCGCTTAGAACGGAATATCGTCGTCCGCGAAATCGTCCATCGGCGGCGCCGACTGCTGCGGCTGCTGCGGGCGCTGCTGCTGGCCGTAGCCACCGCCGCCGCGCTGACCGCCACCACCACCACCACCACCACCACCACCGCCGTATTCCTGGCGCGGCGCCTGCTGGCGCTGCGGACGCTCGCCGCCGGCGTAGTTGCCACCGCCGCCACCGCCTTCACCACGGCCGCCCAGCATCTGCATTTCGTCGGCGATGATGTCGGTGGAATACTTCTCCACGCCGTCCTGGCCGGTGTACTTGTCGTAACGCAGGCTGCCTTCGACGTAGACGGAGCTGCCCTTGCGCAGGTATTCGCCGGCGATTTCGCCGAGCTTGCCGAAGAACACCACGCGGTGCCATTCGGTGCGCTCCTGCTGGTTGCCATCCTTGTCCTTGCGGACGCTGGTGGTGGCCAGGCTGATGCGGGTGATCGCCATGCCGCCTTGGGTGTACTTCACGTCCGGGTCGTTGCCGAGGTTGCCGACCAGGATGACTTTATTGATGCCGCGCGCCATAGGGTTGCTCTTCCGTTGTCCGAGGGCAGGCCCGACAGATATCACACTCTGTTCGGTGCCGATACGGGGCTGCCCTGCGGGAGATCTGGGTGGGATGACAGAACGGCCTATTCTATCATCCCCGCCCGGCCAGCCCCTGTCGGGGATGCCTTGGATTGCGTTCGGATTTCCGCCAAAGCCTTGTGGGGCGGGCGTCCAGCGGCAGCCCCCGCCACCGTGGCATCATTGTCCCGTCGTCCCAGCCCTGCCCTCCATGACCATCCGCGGCAAAGCCACTTCCCTGGATATCGCCCACCTGGCCGGGGTTTCCCAGCCGACGGTGTCGCGGGCGCTGCGCGGCAGCCCGATGGTCAACCCGGAGACCCGCGAGCGGATCCTGAAGATCGCCCGCGAGCTGAATTACAAGGTGGACAAGAACGCCTCCAGCCTCCGCCTGCGCAACGCCGGCACGCTGGCGCTGCTGTTCTTCGAGGACCCGACCAACGACGATTCGCTGATCAACCCCTTCTTCCACGCCATGCTGGGCTCGATCACCCGGGCCTGCGCGCTGCGCGGGTACGACCTGCTGGTGTCGTTCCAGCAGCTGTCCACCGACTGGCAGGCCGATTACGAAGACAGCAACAAGGCCGACGGGATCATCCTGCTGGGCTATGGGGACTACCACGAGTCGCGCGCGCGGCTGCAGCGGCTGGTGGAACAGGGCACGCACTTCGTGCGCTGGGGTGCGGCGCTGCCGGACCAGCCGGGCGTGTCCATCGGCTGCGACAACTTCCAGGGCGGTTTTGACATCACCGCCCACCTGCTGGACCAGGGCTGCCGGCGGATCGCCTTCGTCGGCCATGCCTCCAGCCACTATCCAGAATTTGAAGAGCGGTATCGGGGCTACGTGGCCGCGATGGCCGAGCGTGGGGTTCCGGCGGATCCGGCGCTGCAGTTCGATGCGATCACCACCGAGCAGTCCGGCTATGACGCCTGCCAGGCGCTGCTTGCGGACGGTGCGGTCATCGATGCGGTGTTCGCGGCCAGCGACCTGATCGCCATCGGCGCGATGCGTGCGCTGCGCGAACACGGCCTGCGCATTCCGCAGGACGTGGCATTGGCCGGGTTCGATGACATTCCGCTGGCGGCGTCGGTCTCGCCGACCTTGTCCACGGTGCAGCAGGACACCAAGCAGGCAGGGCAGCTGCTGGTGGAGCGGCTGCTGGCGCTGATCCAGGGCGAGGCGGTGGAAAGCCAGACCATTCCGGTGAGGCTGGTGCTGCGGGAGTCATCGCTGGCCGCGGCAGCCGGGCAGAGCCCCGGCTCTACGGGATGTGTCATCGCGCGTTGATTGATACCGCCTGGGCCGGCCAACGGCCGGCGCTACCGGGGCGGCTCAGGTTGGCGCTGTTTCGGCCATCGCGCCGCGGACCGCGTCGCTGAAGGCATCCAGCAGGAACGGTTTGGCGATCATGCTCATGCCCGGCTCCAGGAACGCCGAGCGCTCCTGCGCCTTTTCCGCGTAGCCGGTCATGAACAGCACCGGCAGCGCCGGGCGCGACTGCCGCGCGATCTCGGCCAGTTGGCGACCGTTGAGGCCTGGCAGCCCGACGTCGGTCACCAGCAGGTCGATGCGACGCGCGGACGCAAGGATGGGAAGCGCCCCATCCGCGTCGCCCACGACGTCAACCGCATAGCCCAGGTCTTCCAGCACCACCGTGACCAGCATGCGCACCTGCGGGTCATCTTCAACCACCAGGATCGACTGTCCGTCGCCGAGCGCCACCGGCGACGGCGCGGGCGGCGACTCCGGCTCGGCCCCCTCGTCCACCAGCGGAATGAACAGCGACACGGTGGTGCCCTGCCCTGGTTCGGAATCGATGGCGATGTGGCCACCGGACTGCTGCATGAAGCCATACACCATCGACATGCCCAGGCCGGTGCCCTTGCCGATCGGCTTGGTGGTGAAGAATGGCTCGAAAGCGCGCTCGACGACTTCCGGTGGCATGCCGCTGCCGGTATCGGACACCGCCACCACGGCGTAATGACCCGCCGGCACCGCGGCGCGCTCGCCCTCCGCCAGGCGCACGGGGAACGCGCGCAACGCCAGCTCGCCGCCGTTGGGCATCGCGTCGCGGGCATTGATGGCCAGGTTGAGCAGGGCGCTCTCGAACTGGTTGGTGTCCAGTGCGGCGTGCAGCGGCTGCTCGGCGACCTCGGTGCGGATGCGCACCGTTTCGCCGAGGGTACTGCGCAGCAGGTGCTGCATCGAACCCACCAGCGCATTGATCTCCACCGGCCGCGCATCGAGCGACTGCCGCCGCGAGAACGCCAGCAGGCGCTGGGTCAGCGCCGCAGCGCGCTGGCTGGAGGCCGTGGCGGTATCGAGGAAGCGCTCGAGGTCGTCGAAGCGCCCCATCTCCAGGCGCAGGCGCACGATATCCAGCGCCGACAGGATGCCGGTGAGCATGTTGTTGAAGTCGTGCGCGATGCCACCGGTAAGCTGGCCAATGGCTTCCATCTTCTGCGACTGGCGCAGCGCGGCCTCGCTGGCTTCGCGCGCGGCCATCTGCGCCTGCAGCTCCAGGGTGCGCTCCGCTACTACCCGCTCCAGCTCCTGCGCATGTCGCCGGCTGGCTTCCAACGCCTGCCTGGCGACAGTGATGTCGGTGACGAACACATGGAAGCCATCCACCTCCCCGGCCGCGCTGCGTCGCGGGGAGTAGCGCACTTCGCAGTCACGCCGGTGGCCCTCACGGGTCGGCCAGCTCACCTCGAACACATGTTCCTGACCAGCGAGCACGTCCTGCATGATGGGCAGCCGCTCTTCCCATGCCCGGGTGCCCACCACGTCGCGGATGTGCCGGCCGATGACCTCGCCTACCGGCAGGTCGAACCAGGCCTCGTAGGCTTTGTTGGCAAAGCGGTAGTGCATGCTGCGGTCGACGAAGGCGATCAGCACCGGCATCGCATCGGCGATCAGGCGCAGCTCGGATTCGCTGCGCTCCAAAGCACTGCGGCTGTCGGCCAGCGCACGCATCTGGTCGCGTACCAGGAACTGCTTTTCGCGCGCGCGCAATGCACCCTGCACCGAACTCAGCAGCGAGATGCTGCCCAGCGGGCGGTCCAACTCCACCACGTTCACCGTGCGCGGCAGCAGGCTTTCGAACGGGGAGCGGCGATGCGCGCGTGGCGAGCGCAGCAGGATCACCGGCAGGTCGGACCAGGTCGCCTGCCCGGCCAACGCGGCCAGCAGCAGCTCGGTGCCCGTGGCAATGGCTTCCTCGGTGATCAGCACCACGCCGGCCTGGTCGTCCAGCGCGGATGCGAGTCCGGCCAGGTCCGGTGCAATGCGGGTGCTCAGGCCCGCGCTGGTGAGGACCGCGGCCATGCTCGCCGCGTCGCGGCCGAACGGGGCGACGATGTGGACCACGCCGCCGCTGCGGTCATCCAGCATAGGGGTGGCTCAGCAGCGATGCCGAGTCGCCCACGAACTCCGGCGTGCCGGTGAGGATGCCTTTGAATTCCTTCAACGGTCCGCTGACGGCCAGCCCCTTGCCGTTGATCTTGAGCTCGCGGATGGTGTCCTCATGCGCGCCACCGCGGTTCTTGATCACCGAGATCGCCTTGCGGATGCGCCCCTGCGCTTCGAAGAATCGGAACAGGATCACCGCGTCGGCGATGTAGGACACATTGAGATTGCCGGTCGACATCGTGCCCACCAGGCCATGCTGCGGGTTGATCAGGAAAGTGGCGACGCCCTTCTGGTTGAGATAGGACAGCATTTCATGCAGCTGCAGCATCAGCTGCTTTTCCTGCGGCATCGCGGCGACATAGCCGTTGAGGCTGTCGATCACCAGCACGCTGCAGCCACGTTCCTCCACCGCCTTCTGCACGTTCCAGGAGAACTCGCCGGGGGACACTTCAGCCGGATCGATCTGCATGATTTCAAGGCGGCCGGCCTCGATGTGCGACTCCAGCTCGATGTCCAGCGCCTTGGCACGGGTCAGCAGCGTGCCTACGCGTTCATCGAACTCGAAGATGCAGCACTTTTCGCCGCGCTCGCAGGCGGCCCATACATACTGCAGGGCCACGTTGGTCTTGCCGCTGCCGGCCGGGCCGGTCAACAGCGTGCTGGTGCCACGCAGCGGACCACCGCCGAGCAGGTTGTCGATCTCAGGCACACCGCTGCCGATCATGTCCTCGCCGAACTGCGCATGGTGTTCGGAGGCGATCAGGCGCGGGAACACATCCAGGCCGCCCGCGCGGATCACCATGTCGTGGTAGCCGGCGATGAAATTGACACCGCGCAGCTTCTGCACCTGCAGGCGGCGTCGGGCCGGGCCGAAATCCAGCGTGAGCCGTTCCAGCGAGATCACGCCATGGCACAGGCTGTGCAGCTGGCCGTCGCGGTCGTCGGCTCCGGCGGTCAGGTCGTCCACCAGGATCACGGTGGCGCTCTGCGGGGCGAAATACTGCTTGAGCGCAAGGATCTGGCGGCGATAGCGCAGCGAATCCTGCGCCAGCAGGCGCAGTTCGGACAGCGAGTCGAACACCACCCGGTTGGGGCGGATGCGGTCGACTTCGCCCAGGATCAGGTTGACCGTTTCATCCAGCTCCACTTCCCAGGAGTGCAGCACCGACTGCAGGCGGCCGTTGCCCAGCGCGTCCTCGGCCGAGCCCAGTTCGAACAGGTGCAGGCCTTCCAGCGACCAGCCATGGGCGGCAGCGACTTCGCGAAGCTCTTCGGCAGTCTCCGAGAGCGTGACATACAGGCAGCGCTCGCCCTGCTTCAGTCCCTGCAGCAGGAACTGCAGCGACAGCGTGGTCTTGCCGGAGCCGGGGGGACCTTCCAGCAGGTACAGCCGTCCCTGCGGCAGGCCGCCGCTGAGGATGGTGTCCAGGCCCTTCACTCCGGTGATGACGCGGGAAGACTGAGTCTGCATAGAGGTCCGCCGATTTGACGGGGACGAGTCTAGCAACCGGTTCTGTGTAGGGATTGTGTGATCGGGATCTCTAAGCGATGTCACGCTGAAGCCGCGTTCATCCACATCACGATCACGTCTGCATTGCTGGGCGGTACATCGAGGTCAGGCGAAGTCCTTGAGGATTTCGCCGATGCCGGCCGGGGACAGCTCAAGGCCCAGCGACGTGCCCGGATTCACCACCACGCCATACCCGCCGGGCACGCGCTTGAGCACCTCGATCATGCGCATGCGGATCGTATGCGGGGCCTGCTGGCCGTGGACACCCACGCGCGCCATGTCGGTGAACACCGCCACGTGCAGGGTGCCCTGCTTGTCGAACAGCAGCGGATCGAAACCGCTGCCGTCGGGGGTGACCAGGCTGCCGGTGAGCAGAACCACGTCGGAGGCGACGAAGGCCTTCATGAACGTCCCGATCGGCAGCTGGCCGTTCATGGCGGACTGCAGCAGCGTTTCGAGGGGGGTCTGTGGGGCAAGGGCGGTCATGTGACGTGGTGCGGCATTGGGCTGGCCATTCTACCCCCGGTAGCGCCGGCCGTTGGCCGGCCCGCATGGAGCCCGCCGCGCGTGGGCCGGCCAACGGCCGGCGCGACCGGATTGACGGATTACCGGGAAAGCCGGTCGGTTCGTGCCTGCTGGTCAGCCACCGCCCTGGCCAGCTCGGCCTCCAGCGCCTTCTGCTTCACCGGCGCATCCAGCACGTACACCTTCACCCCGTGCGCGGGCACCTCCGTCTTCAGGCTGCGCGTGACGGCCTGGCTGCCACCGCCCAGCGCGTCGCGCCAGGTGCCCGGCTGGAGGTAGCGGCTGACCTCGATGCTGCGCGCGGTGTCGCCCTTGTTCAACAGCACCAGCGCGGTCTGCGCGGTGTCGCCGTGCTGGAGCACGCGGAAGAACACCGCGTCATCGCCCTGCAGGCGCTCGTTGACCTGCAGCCCGCGCTGCAGCGCCGGGGTCGCTTCACGCAGCCTGGCGATGCGCTGCAGCGGCGCGAAGATCGGACTCTGCGGCGCGGCGTCCACCCGCGCCTGGCCGAAGTACGCGCGGTTGCCGGCGTGCTCAGCGCGGCTGCGCATGAAGCCGGTTTCCGAGCCGTAGTACAGCACCGGAATGCCGCGCGCGGTGAACAGCCAGTTGTGGGCGTCGATGAAGCCGTCGTCGGTGGCATCCAGCCGTGCCATGTCGTGGTTGTCGTAGAAGCTCATCAGCTCGTACGGATTGGCGTACGGGCCACCGACCAGGTGCAGCGGTTCGGCCAGCGCCTCGAAGCCCTTCTGCTCCCTACCGAACACGCTGGACATCGCGCCACGCAACGGGAAGTCCAGCACGCTCACGTTCGCGTTGGACGGCCAGGTGTGTTCGGCGATCTTGCCGGCGTCGTAGTCGAACGCCTCGCCAAACATGAACATGCCCGGGTGCGCGGCACGGACGCGGTTGACGAATTCATGCCACCACGGGTGCGGCAGCCAGCCGATGGTGTCGATGCGCAGCGCATCCACGCCCTGCGCCGTCCACTGCAGATAGGCGCCAACCAGATAGTCCATCACCGCCGGGTTGGCCTGGTTGAAGTCGCCAAGCTCGGCCAGGTTGCCATCGAAGATCGAACCCTTCGCGGCGTCCACCGGTCCGATGTTGTTGTAGAACGCGTGCAACGGGTTGTGCTTCGGGTCCAGCTGCTGCGGAGGCAGGTTCTGGTGGTCGGCGATCAGCTTGCCGTCCTTGTCGAAGATCTGCCCGAACTGCGGCTGCTTCACCGGCATGGTCCAGGCCGGCGAACCGTGATTGCCGACGATGTCCAGCACCACCTTCAGCCTGGCGTCGTGCAGGCCGCGGGTGAGCCCGGCGAAATCCAGGTCCGCGCTGGGCAGGTGCTCGTCGAGCTTGTAGAAGTTGATGCCCCAGTAGCCGTGGTACCCGGTCTTGCCGCGGTCGGTCAGGGTGCTGGTGCAGCTGATCGGCTTGCTGCCAGTGAAGGCCTCATCCGGGTTGTCGATGATCGGGGTGATCCACACCGCACCGAAACCGAGGTTGCGGATGTAGTCGGCATTGTCGAGCACGCCCTTGAAGTCGCCGCCGAGATAGCCGATGTTGCCGTCGACCTTGTCCGGGCACGGCACCGGGATGTCGAAGGTGCGGTGCCTGCCGCCCTGGTCGCGGTGGTCGTTGGTCGGGTCACCGTTGACGAAGCGGTCGGTGACCACGAAGTACACCGCATCGCTGGCGAACGGCTCCAACGTGCCCACGTACTCGGGGCGCGGGGCGGCGGCGGCCTGGCCGGCAATCAGGGCAAGGGCGAGAGCGGACGACAGCGTCGAAACCAGATGCATCATGCAACCTCCTGATGGGACGGCACCCGCAGCACGCACAGGCCGGCAATGAACAGGCTCACCCCGCCCAGCACCAGCACGTGCATCGGCTCGCCGCCCAGCCACACCCGAAGGGCGAAGCCGAGCGCGCTGGCGGCCACCAGCTGCGGAATGACGATGAAGAAATTGAACAGGCCCATGTAGATGCCCATCTTGGCCGCCGGCACGCTGTCGGACAGCAGCGCGTACGGCAGCGAGAGGATCGACGCCCAGGCAAAGCCGACGCCGACCATCGACAGCAGCAGCCAGCGCGGGTCGTCGATGAACATCAACGAGACCAGGCCCAGGCCGCCCAGCCACAGGTTGATCAGATGGCTCCAGCGCAGGCCCAGCGCGCGGACCAGCAGCGGGATGACCAGCGCCGCCAGCGCCGCAAAGCCGTTGTAGGCCCCGAACAGCACGCCGACCCAGTTGGCGCCTTCGTTGTAGGCGGCCGACGCCGGATCGGTCGAGCCGAAGTGGGTGCCGGCCACCGCGGCCGTGGTGTAGATCCACATCGCGAACAACGCGAACCACGAGAAGAACTGCACCCAAGCCAGCCGGCGCATGGTGCGCGGCATCGCGCGCAGGTCGTGCACGATGGTGGCCAGCATGTTCGGGCCCGGTGCCAGGCGGGCCACCGCCAGCAGCAGCGCATAGGCGATGCACAGCCCGGCCAGCACGTAGAGCATCCTGTCGCCCTGCCGCACGAAAATCGCCACGGCCAGGCCCAGGCCGGCCAGCAGCCAGGCCACGATCTGCGCCAGCGGCGGTGGTCCGCCCACGGGCGCGGACTGGTGCACGGCCGGTGGCTCGGCGTCGTCGAAGCTGGCCAGTTCGGCCGGCGAATATTCGCGGGTACGGAACACGGTCCAGCAGATCGACGCCAGCAGTACCGCGGCGCCGAAGTAGAACGCATACCGCACCGTAGGAGGCACTTCACCCGCGGCCGCGGTATTGGCAACCCCGAAGTGGGCCAGCAGGAACGGCAGGAAACTGGCGACGATGGCGCCCACGCCGATGAAGAAGCTCTGCATCGCGAAACCGGTGGGACGCTGGCGCGGCGCCAGCTGGTCGCCGACGAAGGCGCGGAACGGTTCCATCGAGATGTTGATCGAGGCGTCCAGCACCCACAAGGTGCCGGCAGCGATCCACAGGGTCGGCGAGTTCGGCATCACCAGCAGGGCCAGCGTGGTGAATACCGCGCCGATCATGAAGTACGGCCGGCGGCGGCCGAATCGGGTCCAGGTGCGGTCGGACAGATAGCCGATGATCGGCTGCACCAGCAACCCGGTCAGCGGTGCGGCGATCCACAGCCCGGGCACCGCATCCATCGGCGCACCGAGCGTTTCGAAGATGCGGCTGGCGTTGGCGTTCTGCAGGGCAAAGCCGAACTGGATGCCGAGGAAGCCGAAGCACATGTTCCAGATCTGCCAGAACGACAGGGTCGGCTTGGCGGTGCGACTCATCGGGTGGCCTCCGCGTTGCCGGCCACCGTTGAGATCAGCAGCGCCCGGACGTCGGCCGCGTTGAGCACGCCGTCGCGGCCGCCCTTGCCACCGTTGTACTGGGCGAAGTGTTCCAGTGCGCTCATGTTGAAGCCAGGTTCCAGGGTGAAACGGCAGCTGCCCTTGGGCAGGTCGAATTCGGCGGCGGTGGACTCCTGCGGGCCGATGCTGTGCGGCATCACGATCGTGGCGCGCTGGACCGGTTGCCCCGCGCAGTGCACGGCCAGCTGCTTCACGGCAGCGGTGACGCCGGTGTTGATCGGGCCGTTGGGGTTGTAGTAGTGGAGGCGGATGCGGACACGGGTGGGCTTTGCGGCGGTCCAGGCCCACTGGGTTGCGCCGGGCAGGCGTTGCTGTGGGCCGATGCAAGTCATCGGGCTGTGCAGCGACTCAAGGGCGCGTTCGCGACGGGTGAGGCTCAGGCAGTGCTGGTGGCCGTCGTTGGTGACGGTGTGGGTGGCCGAGCTGCCCACCGCGATGCCGTCCTGCCAGAGCTGGTGGTGGGCGGGAATGGCGATGGTCCAGGTGTTGCCGCGCTTCTGCGCTGCCGGGGCGGCGGGGGTGGCCGGGGCGAAGGCGTTGGGGTTTGCCGGGTCTGCGCGGAAAGCGGACACGCGTGGCGTGACCCTGCGCGGTTCGAGCTGGACGGTTACGCTGTTGCCCTTGCGCTCGATCTTCTTTGCTACGAGCAGGTCGCCGTCGAGGTTGCGGGGGCGCTTGAGGATGTAGCGGGTGCTGCCGGTGTCGAGCTCGATGCTGTCGCGGTTGCCGAACAGCTGCGGGACCAGCACCACCGGCAGCTTGGGCGCGACCGTGCCGTCGGCTTCCACGCCGAACACGCCTTCGAGCACCATCGAGAGGTAGCCGGCTACCGACCACAGCTGGCGCGGCGAGTTGACCACCGGGCCGCTCAACGGGCCCTCGTCGACGTGCACGGCCAACGTGCGCATCTCGTAATTTTCCATGTTCGAGCCGGCCAGCGCGCTGCCGCGCATCAGCGATTCGATCTCGCGCTGGATGCGGGTGGCATCATCCACCTTGCGTGCCGCACGCAGCGAATAGGCGCTGACGAACGGCCACACCGCCCGGTTGTGGTAGATCGGCTGCTGCGCTTCCTGCGGCCACACCACCGGGCTGCCGCCTTCCACGTACGGGTAGTTGGCCAGCGAGCGGCGGGCACGCTCGGCCGGGAACACCTCGGCCAGCACGCCCAGCGAGATGCCCAGCAGGTCGTACTTGGCATACGGCACCAGGTGTGCGGCTTCGCCGATGTAGCTCATGTACATGCCGGCGTCTTCGCGCCAGAAGCGCGCGTCGATCTGCGTGGCCAGCGCGTCGGCCCAGGCCGCGTACTCGCTGGCGCGGGCGTCGCCAAGCTCACGGGCATACTTCTCCGCAAGGCGCAGCGCCTGGTAGTGCAGCACGTTGGTGGACAGCGCGAAGGACTCGCCGATGAAGCGCACGTCGTTGCGGGTCCAGTCCGGGTAGGTCTGCTCGCGCCAGTCCAGGAACGAGGTCTCGCCGCGGTACAGCCCGGTGCGCGGGTCGAACACCATCGCGCGGTCCTGCTCCAGCGTGGCCTGCAGGGCCTGCCAGGTTTCGGTCATGAAACTGGAGCTGTCGGTCAGGCCCCGCGCGGCCAGGAACCACACCACGCGGTCGCTGCTGATCGGCCAGCTGCCGCCCGAGCCGGTGTCCTGGGCCACGAACATACCCGGCGTCACGCCGTCGCGGGCTTTGGACAGCTTGAACTGCAGCGACTGCCGGGTGCGGATCGGCTCGAGCCGGGCCAGCGCCAGGTCGGCGGCGAAACTCACGTCGCGCGTCCATACGTAGGGCCAGCGCTCGCCGGTCTGGAAGCACTCGCACTCCACCGGGTTACCGAAATTGAAGGCCGGATCGCGGATCGCGTCCACGCGGTCGGCGGCCATCTCCTGTTGCGCCAACGCGAACAGTGCATCGAACAACACGCTGTCGGTGCGGCTGCGCATCGGCTGGGCGTCGATCGCCACCGCTTTGCCGTCCGCCAGCAGCTGGAAGCTGCCGTCGGCCGCAGTGCTGGCGCGCGCAGTGCGCCCATCGAATGTCAGGTCCGCCGCCGCAGCGGTGGACACCAGCGCCGCCCCGAGGGCAGCGGTCAGGCAGATCGTCTTCAGCATCGAAAAGCGGCCGACCGGCCTGCGCCCGTCTGCCTTCCTCCCTTCTTGCACGCGGTGTGGTTCGGCAGCACCGGAGCGCTGCCCTCGCGGCCCCCTCCCAGGGTGCCTGCCTGCATGGTAGGCGACGACCGTTGGTCACCGCACCGCGCAGGCGGTTATCCACGCACCTTGCATACGTATTCATGGCCAACCGCGGCGACGCCCTTGCCGGCGTGGCTATAGTCCAAGCCGGATTCCGGCTGCCCTGGGAGGGGAAATGGCTTTCGTTGTTGCGTTGCCGCGCGCACTGCGCGTGTCCCGTCCGCTGGCCTGGCTGGCGATGTCCCTGCTGGTCTGCGCCAGCGCTGCCCAGGCTGAACCGGTCACGGTGGCCAGCGCCAGCTCCCCAGGCAACGTGCTGACGGTATCGCTGCAGCTCGACGGCGGCATGCCCAGCTACCGGGTCGCACGGCTGGGCCAGACCGTGGTGGCTGAATCGAAGCTGGGCTTCCAGTTGCGCGATGGGCGACTGGACCGTGACCTGGAAGTGCTGGGCCAGCACACCCGCAGCGTGGATGACACCTGGGTACAGCCGTGGGGCGAACGCCGCAACGTGCGCAACCACTACAGCGAAGTCACCGTGCAGCTGGGCGAACGCAGTGGTGCCAAGCGCCGCCTGGACGTGGTGTTCCGGGTCTACGACGACGGCCTGGGCTTCCGCTACCGCTTCCCCGAACAGCCGGGCCTGCGCGAGGCGATCATCGATGACGAGCTGACCGAGTTCGCGATCGCCCCCGAATCCACCGCGTGGTGGATTCCGGCCGGCGAGCCCATCCATTACGAATACCTGTACCAGCGCACGCCACTGGCCCAGGTTCCGCTGGCGCATACCCCGCTCACCCTGCGCAGCCACGATGGCCTGCACGTGGCGATCCACGAGGCGGCGCTGGTCGACTACGCCGGCATGTGGCTGCGCCGCACCGACGGACAGCGCCTGCGGGCCCAGCTGTCGCCCTCGGCGGAGGGCTGGAAGGTACGCCGCACCCTGCCCTTCAGCACGCCGTGGCGCACCCTCCAGATCAGCGACACCGCCGGCGGGTTGGTCGACTCCAACCTCATCCTCAACCTCAACGAACCCAACGCACTGGGCGATGTGAGCTGGGTTAAGCCGTCCAAATACCTGGGCGTGTGGTGGTCGATGCACCTGGACCAGGAAAGCTGGGCCACCGGCCCGAGACATGCGGCCACCACCGCGAAGACGAAGAAGGTGATCGACTTCGCGGCCAGGCACGGCTTCCGCGGCGTGCTGGTGGAAGGCTGGAACCCGGGCTGGGACGGCATGTGGGTCGGCAACGGCTACGACTTCGATTTCACCCGCGCTACCGCCGATTTCGACATTGAAGCGTTGTCGGCCTACGGCGCGAAGCAAGGGGTGCACCTGATCGGCCACCATGAAACCGGCTGCGCCATCGAACATTACGAAGACCAGCTGGGTGCGGCGCTGGACCTGTACGCGCGGCTGGGGGTGGACTCGTTCAAGAGCGGCTATGTGTGCGACGACGGCCAGGTGGACCGGCGCAATCCGGCCGGCGGGCCGCTGTGGCGCGAGTGGCACGACGGCCAGTTCATGGCCCGGCATCACCTGAAGGTGGTGCAGGAAGCGGCGAAGCGGCATATCGCGGTGAACCCACACGAGCCGATCAAGGACACCGGACTGCGTCGCACGTATCCGAACTGGATCTCGCGCGAGGGTGCGCGCGGCATGGAATACAACGCCTGGGGCCAGCCGCCGAACCCGCCCGAACATGAGGTCAACCTGGTGTTTACCCGGATGCTGTCCGGGCCGATGGACTACACCCCCGGCATCCTCAGTTTGAAAGGCCGCCACGGCCAGCCCATTCCCAGCACGTTGGCGCGGCAGCTGGCGCTGTACGTGGTGATCTACAGCCCGATCCAGATGGCGGCCGACCTGCCTGAACATTATGAACAGCACCGCGAGGCATTCCGTTTCATCGAGGACGTGGCGGTGGACTGGGACGACAGCCGGGTACTGGACGGCGAGGTGGGCGACTACGTGACCATCGTGCGCAAGGACCGCAACACCCGCGACTGGTTCCTGGGCAGCATCACCGACGAGCATGGCCGTTCGCTGCCGGTACCGCTGTCGTTCCTGGAACCCGGCGTGCGTTACCGCGCCGAGATCTACCGCGATGGGGAGGGTGCGGATTATCAGTCCAATCCGTTCGCGTTCAGGCGCGAAACCCGCCAGGTCACCAGCGCGGATACCCTGACCATCGTGCTGGCGCCCGGTGGTGGCCAAGCCATCCGGTTTACCCCGTTGTGAAGCCGTAACGACCAACGGTCGTTATCTACCGCGCCCGCACACGCGTACCACGCGCGGGCGTCAAATGCCCGGGTAGGGCACGACCGTTGGTCGTGCCGCCGGTGAAACCGGTTCCACAATCCCGCATTTTCATTGAATACGTATGCAGGATGATTCACGCAGAAGGCGCGCTGCCTACCATAGCCACGCAGTCAACGGCCACCACGCCGTGACACCTGCGGCAACGCATCGCCGTTGATCACAACATGAGTTTGGCAACATTGCCTGGGAGGGGAAAATGTTGAATCGCAAGCGCAGCGCGCTGAGTATCGCGCTGGCCGTCGCCCTGACGCCGTCATTGGCGTCGGCGCAGTCCACCACCACCGCGCCGACCACCGGCAGCGCGGCCACCGAGCTGGACACCGTGCAGGTGACCGGCATCCGTCGCGGCATCGAGAATGCCATCGCGATCAAGCAGGACGCCACCTCGGTGGTCGAGGTCATCTCGGCCGAAGACATCGGCAAGCTGCCCGACGTGAGCATCGCCGAATCGCTGGCCCGCCTGCCCGGCCTGGCCGCCCAGCGCGTGGCCGGCCGCGCCCAGGTCATCAGCGTGCGCGGCCTGTCGCCTGATTTCGCCACCACCCTGCTCAATGGGCGTGAAGTGGTCAGCACCGGCGACAACCGCAGCGTCGAGTTCGACCAGTACCCGTCCGAACTCATCAACGGCGTGACCGTGTACAAGACCCCGGACGCCGCGCTGGTCGGCCAGGGCCTGTCCGGCACCATCGACATGCAGAGCGTGCGTCCGCTGAGCTTCGGCGAGCGGGTGATCGCGGTCAGCGGCCGCTACTCGAAGAACTCGCTGGGCAAGGCCGCCAACGTGGACGCCTTCGGCAACCGCTTCAGCGCCAGCTACATCGACCAGTTCGCCGACAACACCTGGGGCATCGCGCTGGGCTACGCGCACAGCGACAACCCGATCCAGGAAAACCAGGTCGGCCTGTATGAGCCGTGGACCACCGAGCAGACCGACCAGGGCAACCGCCCGGGCGTCGCCCCGGGGACCGCGTTCTCCGACGGCATCAAGGCGCTGCGCCGTACCGGCAATGCCAAGCGCGACGGTTACATGGCCACCGTGCAGTTCCGTCCGTCCAACCTCTGGACCAGCACGCTGGACCTGTTCCACACCGAAGCCGAGCAGATCGACACCGCCAACCAGTTCGAGCTCAATCTCAGCAACTACAACGGCGGCTACACCCCGGGCCTGCTGATCACCAACCCGCAGGTGAATGGCAACAACACCTTCACCGGCGGCACCGCCAGCGGCGTGTACCCGCTGGTGCGCGGCATGTACAACAAGCGCGAAGACAAGATCGACGCGTTCGGCTGGAACAACGAGCTGACCTTCGACAGCTTCAAGCTGTCCGCCGATGTGAACTACTCCAAGGCCACGCGCGACGAGCTGAACCTGGAGAACAACCTGCAGCTCACCCCGATGCCGCAGCTGGATACCGTGGGGTTGACGGTGAACCCGAACGGGTTCTCGCAGATCCGCCCGGGCCTGGATTACTCCAATCCCGAGGCGCTTTACCTGACCAACACCATCTACGGCTCCGGCTACGGCAAGGTGCCGCAGGTGGAAGACCGCCTGAAGGGTGCGCGCCTGCAGGGCACGTTCAACGTGCCCGAAGCGCTGTCGTGGTTCCAGGACGTGGACGTGGGCGTGAACTACGCCGATCGCCGCAAGGAAAAGACCCAGGCCGAGGGCAACATCCTGCTCGGCGACCAGGGTGACGCCAACGTGGCCGGCGACCTGCAGTACGCCCCGGTCAACCTCGGCTTCGCCGGCATCGGGTACATCCCGGCCTGGAACGTTCCGGCTGCGGTGGACCGCTACATGGTGTTCAACCCGGTCACCAACCTGGACTACCTGATTCCGAAGTCGTGGGTGGTGCAGGAAAAGACCACCACCGCGTGGGTCCGGGCCAACATCAATACCGACATCGGTGAAGTGGGCGTGCGCGGCAACATCGGCGTGCAGATGATCCGCACCGACCAGAGCTCGCAGTCGAATTACTTCGACCGCTCGCGTCCGGTGGGCCAGGAAGTGCTGCCGATCGACGAAGGCAAGACCTACACCGACTGGCTGCCGAGCTTGAACCTGGCCTTCCTGTTCCCGCACCAGCAGACCCTGCGCTTCGCAGTGGCAAAGCAGGTCGCGCGCCCGCGCGTGGACCAGATGCGCGCCGGCCTCGAGTTCGGCGTGGATACGGCGACCGGCAAGCCAGGCGGCAGCGGCGGCAACCCGCTGCTGGATCCGTGGCGCGCCAACGCGATCGACCTGTCGTACGAGAAGTACTTCGGGGAGAAGGCGTACGTGGCGGCGGCGATCTTCTACAAGGACCTGAAGAGCTACGTCTACACCCAGTCGGTGGACGACTACGACTTCAGCGACCTGCTGGCCAGCTACGTCATTCCGCCGGGCATGACCGCCCCGCTGCAGACCACCGGCACGTTCTCCGCGCCGCAGAACGGCGAAGGCGGCACCCTGCGTGGGCTGGAACTGACCGCCTCGCTGCCGCTGGAGATGATTGCCGCGCCCCTGCTCGGCTTCGGCATCCAGGCCAGCGCGACCTTCAACGACAGCGACATCGAGATCCTGGACCCGGAAAGCGCCTCCAGCGTGGGCACCGATCCGATCAGCCTGCCGGGCCTGTCCGAGCGCGTGTACAACTTCACCGCCTATTACGAGCGCAACGGCTTCGAAGCGCGCGTGAGCCAGCGTCGTCGTTCGGACTTCATCGGTGAGATCGGCAACTTCAACGGCAACCGCACCCTGCGTTACGTGGTGGGCGAGAACGTGACCGACGCGCAGATCAGCTACACCTTCGCCGACGACAGCGCCATGAAGGGCCTGACCCTGCTGCTGCAGGGAAGCAACCTGACCAACGAACCGTACCGCACGTATGCCGGCACCAAGGATCGTCCGCTCGAATACATCGAGTGGGGCCGTACCTACATGCTGGGTGTGAACTACAAGTTCTGATCCTGGCATGAAGCACGAACGAAGAACCCGCTGCGCGAGCAGCGGGTTTTTTGTCGTGGGTCAGTGGTGAATCAAACGCGGGTGCCGTTGGGGCGAGTGCGGGGCCGCCATACCCTTGCCTGCGAATGTCCCCCGGCGTCGGCCTGCGGCCGCCACCTCCTCCTTTACTTCGCCGCAAGGGCATGGCGGCCCCGCACTCACCCCACCGGCGTCGCCCCTGATTTCCGCTTTTCCATCGCGAGCCGTAAGTCGAGCCCCGTCGCGGCCGGTAGGTCCCTGGCAAAGTAAAGGAGGAGGCCGTCGCCGCAGGCGTCGGCCGGGGGACATTTGCATAGGGGCCTGCCGGCCGCGGCGGGGCCCTTAACGCTCGCGATTAACTTGATCGAAGACCGCGCACCCAGCTTCCACGGCCTTCGGAAGCAAGCGGAGAACAAAAAAAGGGCGGGACTTCGCAGCCCCGCCCTTCAATACCACCGGAAATCGTGAATCAGCCGCGCCGCGCGCAGTACATCGCCTGCGCCGGCAGCGCCAGCTGCGAACCCTCGGCCTGCCCCGCATCCGGCCCCGGCACGTGCAGCGCGTGCCAGTCGCCCGCCGGCAACGCCACCTGTACCGCCTCGGCCGACAGGTTGAACGCAAGCAGCAGCGTCTCATCGCCATGCGTGCGTTCGAACATCAGCACCGGTTCGGCCGTCTCCAGGAAACGGATGTCACCCAGCAACAGCGTCGGCATCGTCCGCCGCCACGCCAGGAACTGGCGGAACGCGTTCAACACCGAGTGCGGATCGTGTTCCTGCACGGCCACCGCCGCACTGCGGTGTTCCTCCGGGATCGGCAGCCACGGCGTACCCGTGGTGAATCCCGCCAGTGGCGCGTCCAGCCACGGCATCGGCGTGCGGCATCCGTCGCGGCCCTTGAAGTTCGGCCAGAAAGTGATCCCATATGGATCCTGCAGCGCCTCGAACGGCACCTCGGCCTCGCCCAGGCCCAGTTCCTCGCCCTGGTACAGGCAGATCGACCCGCGCAGCGAGCACAGTACCGCCACCAGCAGGCGCGCCAGGCGCGGCTGTGCCGGATGGCCGCCCCAGCGCGTCACCGCGCGCTCCACGTCGTGGTTGGAGATCGCCCAGCACGGCCAGCCCTCGGTCATGGTCGCTTCCAGCCGCGACACGGTGTCGCGGATGTAAGCGGCGCTGTAATCCTTCACCAGCAGCTCGAAGCTGTAGCCCATGTGCAGGCGGCCCGGCGCGGTGTATTCGGCAGTGGTCGCCAGTGAATCCTCGGCCGAAATTTCGCCCAGGCTGACCGCGCCCGGGTACTGGTCCAGCAGCCCGCGCAGGCGCTCGATGAACGGCAGGTTCTCCGGACGCGTGTTGTTGTAGTAGTGGTACTGGTACGCGTACGGATTGTCCGCGCTGAAGCCACGGCCCAGGCGCTTCTCCGCCGGCTTGGCCGGGTTGTCGCGCAGCTCCCGGTCGTGGAAGCAGAAGTTGATCGAATCCAGGCGGAAGCCGTCCACGCCCCGGTCCAGCCAGAACTTCACGTAGTCCAGCGTCGCCTGCTGCACGGCCGGGTTGTGGAAATCCAGGTCCGGCTGGTCGGCCAGGAAGTTGTGCAGGAAGTACTGCTCGCGGCGCGGCTCCCACTGCCAGGCCACGCCGCCGAAGATCGACATCCAGTTGTTGGGCGGGGTGCCGTCCTCGCGCGGGTCGGCCCACACGTACCAGTCCGCCTTGGGATTGGTGCGGTCCTGGCGGCTTTCGCGGAACCACGCATGCTCGATCGAGGTGTGGCTGAACACCTGGTCGATCATCACCTTCAAGCCCAGCGCGTGCGCCCTGGCCAGCAGGCGGTCGAAGTCGGCCAGGGTGCCGAACAGCGGGTCCACGTCGCGGTGGTCGGCGATGTCGTAGCCGAAGTCAGCCATCGGCGAAGTGAAAAACGGCGAAATCCAGATCGCGTCCACCCCCAGCGAGGCCACGTAATCCAGGCGCTCGATGATGCCGGGCAGGTCGCCCACCCCGTCACCATTGGCATCGAGGAAACTGCGCGGGTAAATCTGGTAGATGACGGCACCGCGCCACCATGGAGTCTGCGTCATCGAGGGCCCCCCTCCGGGCTTCCAGGGCGCCCTCCCACGGGCGCCAGAACGTACCCGACAAGCTTAGCGGGCTGCCCTCGGCGGTGGCGCGGGGTGCATACGTATTCACGCCCTGCCGGGGCGCGGCGGCCTTCGCGGGCGGAATACGCCCGCACCGCCTATAATTCCGCCCAAGCCTGAAAGTCAGACCGCATGACCATCACCGAAGACACCCGCCCCGCGCTGGGCCTGCCCCAGATCCAGTCGCTCGCCGCGCCCGACATGGCCGCCGTCGATGCGCTGATTCGCCGCCGACTGTCCTCGGATGTCGTGCTGATCAACCAGATCGCCGACCACATCATCTCCGCCGGCGGCAAGCGCCTGCGGCCGATGCTGGTCATGCTGGCCGGACACGCGGTCGGCCAGGCCGGCCCGGAGCACCACCAGCTGGCGGCCATCATCGAGTTCATCCACACCTCGACCCTGCTGCACGACGACGTGGTCGACGAATCCAGCCTGCGGCGTGGCCGCAGCACCGCCAATGCGCTGTGGGGCAACGCGCCCAGCGTGCTGGTGGGCGACTTCCTGTACTCGCGCAGCTTCCAGCTGATGGTGGAACTGGACCGCATGCCGGTCATGCAGATCCTGGCCGACACCACCAACCGCATCGCCGAAGGCGAAGTGCTGCAGCTGCTGCACGTGCACAACCCGGACACCGACGAAGCGGCCTACCTGCGGGTGATCGAACGCAAGACCGCGGTGCTGTTCGCCGCCGGCACCCGCCTGGGCGCGCTGGCCAGCGGCGTCGACGAGGCCACCCAGCAGGCGCTGTACGACTACGGCATGGCGCTGGGCTATGCCTTCCAGATCGCCGACGACGTGCTGGATTACTCGGCCAACGCCGAGGAACTGGGCAAGAACCTGGGCGACGACCTGGCCGAAGGCAAGGCGACCCTGCCGCTGATCCACGCCATGGCGCATACCGACGCCACCACCCGCGAGCGCCTGCGCACCATCGTGCAGAACGGCGATG
Source organism: uncultured Stenotrophomonas sp. (assembly GCF_963519925.1). NCBI lineage: Bacteria > Pseudomonadati > Pseudomonadota > Gammaproteobacteria > Lysobacterales > Lysobacteraceae > Stenotrophomonas > uncultured Stenotrophomonas sp. Next base: position 41,929 of record NZ_CAUQPH010000004.1, read on the forward strand.
CCGACGCCATGCCGGAAGTGCTGGCCGCCATCCACGCCACCGGCGGGCTGGATTACAGCCGCCGCCGCGCCGAGGAATATGCCGACGCCGCCGAGCGCGCGCTCGACGGCCTGGCTGACAACGACGCGGTCGCCGCCCTGCGTGGCCTGGCCCGTTACGCGGTACAGCGTTCGCATTGATTCCGCGGGTGACGACCAACGGTCGTCACCTACCGGGCTGGCACCGGCATTTTTCGGGGCGCGATGACCAACGGTCGCCGCCTACCGGGCTGGCACGTGCATTTCGCATTCCGGGGTAGCGCCAGACCGTTGGTCGGGCGGCGCCGCAACGCGGCGTGCGTCAGCGCTTGTCGAACAACCGTTCGAAGAACGTATCCAGGCTTTCCCACGCCCGCTTCGCCGCGCGCTCGTTGTACAGGCACCCCGGCGGGTTGTTGGCGTCGGCCTCGGCGAAACAATGCACCGCACCGCTGTAATTGGTGAACTCCCAATCGACCTTGGCCGCGTTCATCTCCTGCTCGAAGCTGGCGATGTCGTCCTTGCTGATGCCCTTGTCATCGGCACCGTTGAGTACCAGCACCGACGGGTGCGTTCCACCGGCCTTGGCAGGCAGCGGCGACCCCAGCCCGCCATGCAGGCTCACCACGCCGGCCAGCGGCGCACCGGCACGGGCCAGTTCCAGCACCGTCGTGCCACCGAAGCAGAACCCGACCGCGCCGATCTTCGAGGCATCCAGCGGCGCATTGCCGGCCTGGGCCTTGAGCACCTCCAGCGCCTTCAGCGCGCGGGCGCGCAGCACCGGGCGGTCATTGCGCAGCTTGGTGGCGACCGGGCCGGCTTCGGCGTCGGTCTTCGGGCGCACGCCCTTGCCATACACGTCCGCCACCAGCACCACGTAATCGTCGCCGGCCAGCTGCTTGGCCTTGGCGATCGCCGAGTCGTTGACACCGCGCCAGTTCGGCACCATCACCAGGCCCGGGCGCTTGTCGTTGTCTTCGTCGTCGTAGACCAGCACCCCGCTGAAGGTGGTCCCTTCGTGCTGCCACTCCACTGGCTTGGCCTGCATCGCCGCCACCGCCGGCAACGCCGTCATGCCCAGTACCAGTGCCGCACCCCACTGCCATTGCTGCTTCATGCGCCTGCTCCCTCTGGGAAAGAGCCCAGAGTGTATGCCGGAACATGTGACGGGCCGCAGGTGACGGGTGGCTACGCGGCGGGGGGCACGTGGCGGGTAGTAACGCGGCGGGAGGCGCGTCGCGGGTTGTAACGCGGCGGATGGTCACACGGGGGGGGGTAACGCGGCGGATGGTCACACGGCGGATGGTCACTCGGCGGGTGGTTACACGGCGGGTGGTTACACGGCGGGTGGTCACGCGGCGGATGGTCACTCGGCGGATGGTAGAGCCGACTGTTAGTCGGCTGCGCCGTTGGCGCTATGCCAAGGTGGTCCGCGAAGAGCAGCGGACTAACAGTCCGCTCTACCGTCCGGCTGCGCCGTTGGCGCTATGCCAGGGTGGTCCGCGAAGAGCAGCGGACTGACAGTCCGCTCTACCGTCCGCTCTACCGGCGGCTGCGCCGTTGGCGAAACGTCAGCCGATCCCGATCCCCGGGATCGCGGTGATCTGGTCCGGATCGAACCCGGCCAGCTCGGCGAAATGGCGGCCGCGGGCGACGTAATCGCGGTACGCCCCGAAACTGGGCGCGCCCGGCGACAGCAGCACCACCCCACCCTGCGCACCCAGCGCGCTGCAGGCCAGCCGCACCGCTTCGTCCAGGTGACCCGCCGCGTGCAGCCCGAACCGCCCGGCGTCCGCCAGCGGCTGCAGCAACGCGTGGATGCGCGGTCCATTGGCGCCCATGGTGACGATCTCCACCGGCGGCACGTCGTGCGCCATGTGGTCGACGAAGTCGTGCCAGTCCAGGCCCCGGTCATGCCCGCCCACCAGCAGCGCGATGCGCTGGCCGGCGAAACATTCCAGCGCCGCCAGGCTGGCGTGCGGCGTGGTGCTGATCGAATCGTTGACGAAGCGCAGCGCGCCCCGGCTGCCGAGGGTCTGCAGGCGGTTGGGCAGCGGCCGGAAGTCCTGCACCGCCGGCGCCAGCGCGACGGCATCCAGCCCGAGGGCCTCGATCGCCGCCAGCACCGCGCACAAGTTGCCGCGGTTGTGCCGACCCGGCAGCGGCGTGTTCGCGGTATCGAACACCTGCTGCTCCCCGCGGAACACCCACTCACCGCGCATGTGCCAGCCCTGCAGCTGGTTGAACCAGACCACCTCGCTGCGCGGCAGCGACAGCGTCGCCAGGTGCGGATCGGCCGCGTTGAGCACGGCGATGCGCGGCGCCGCGTCGGTCACCAGCGCCAGCTTGTCCTCGATGTAGCGCGCTTCGCTGCCGTGCCAGTCCAGGTGTTCCGGGAACAGGTTCAGCACCACCGCCACCTGCGGGTGCGCGCCACTGCGCGCCACCTCGCCGGTCTGGTAGCTGGACAGCTCCACCGCCCAATAGTCTGGCGCCGGCTGCGGTTCCAGCACCTCGAGCAGCGGCAGCCCGATGTTGCCCACCAGCGCGGTACGTGCACCCGAGGCACGCAGCAGGTGTGCCAGCAGCGCAGTGGTGGTGCTCTTGCCCTTGGTGCCGGTCACGCAAACGGTGTCGCGCACGGTGCCCTGGTCATCGGCGTGTTCGGCGAACCACAACGACGTGCCGCCGATGATCTGCGTGCCCCGCGCGGCGGCGGCAACCGCGGCTTCCCCGTAGGGACTGATCCCCGGCGACTTGATCACCACCTCGAAGGCGGCCAGCGCGTCGCCGCTGACGCCCGAGCGCACCTGCAGCGCATTCCCTGCCTCGGCACGCGCGACCGCGGCCTCGGCGTCGGGGCAGAACAGGGTCAGCTCCAGCGCGGGCAGGCGCTGGCGAAGGACGGCGAACGCCGCACGCCCCTCACGCCCCCAGCCCCACAGCGCTACGCGCTTGCCTTCAAGCTGCGAAATTCGCACGCAGGCGCTCCCAGATCGCCGCTGGAATGCGGTGCTCGCCTTCCAGCACCAGCAGCGGTTCGATCTGCAGTTCGGCGCCGTCCAGCTGCGGCTGGATCTCCTGGATGAAGCGCTTCACCAGCGCGTCTTCGTTCCATTCCGGGCGCGCCGCCAGGGTGGCCATCGCGGCACGCGATTCGCGGCCTTCGCCCACGCATTCGAACGGCTTGTGGTCCTGGAATTCAAGCAGCGCATCGAAGCCGCCGGCCTGGTCCGGGTCGTCCAGCAGGTTCCGGCCGAAGATGCCCACCAGCCGCGTCTTGGGCATGAACGGGGCCAGCGCCAGGAACACGAAGTGGCACTTCGGGCAGACCCCGCACCAGCGGTTCACCGGGCGCTCGCCGAGGATGTGGAAGTTGCGGTTGCAGCTGGAGAAGTGCGCGTCGTAGAAATCGGTCCTGGCGAACTGGCGCGCCACCGCCAGCTCCGACAGCGGGCGCAGCAGCGAGTAGTAATGGAGGTCGGCGGCGACGTGCTTTTCAAGGTGCTCGCCGAACGCCTGCTCGAACGCCCAGCCCTTCGACCACTGGTGGTTCACTTCGCCCGTGCCCGGAATCTGGCTGCCGTAGCTGGCCGAACGCTCGTTGGAGAACACCACCTGGTCCACGCCCTGCAGCAGCGCGGCCAGCACCATGATCGCCGAATTCACTGCGGTGACCGGGATATGCCCGTTCCACGCGCCCTGGCGGTTGAGCTCGAACAGCTCCGGCGCCAGCGTGCGGCCGATGTTGAGCGTGGGCAGGCCGGTGCGCTCGGCACAGGCGCGGATCAGCTGCGAGCCGCCGATCCAGGTCACCGTTTCGGCGATGCCCAGCGTGCGCAGCGCCTCGATGCTGACCAGCGAATCCTTGCCACCGCCGATGGCCACGAGCGCATGCTCGCGCAGTCCCAGCGCAGGGGCGACGACCGCTTCGCCCTCGACCGGCAGGCGGAAGCGCCCGCGCAGGTTCAGTCCGTTGCGGTAGGCAAATTCGCCCAGCCCGTTGAGATACACCGTTTCCACCAGCGCGGCGGTGTCGGCGTCGACAGCGTAGCTGTCGATGCGCACCTGCGCCGGCACGCCCGCCTTGTAGTAGCTGACACCGGCAATCAGGTGCAGCAGGCGCAGCGCCTGCTGCACGGCGTCGGCGCGGGCGCCTTCCAGCACGAACGGGGCGCCGGGAATGGTGACCGTCTCGATCAGCTCGGGGCCGTTGTCGAAGGCGTAGACCAGCTGCGCCACGCCGGTGTCCGCGGCGAAATCGCAGCGGACGAAACGGAAACAGGCAACCTGGTGTTTATCGAAAGCAGTCATGGGGTATCCGGTGAGGCAACAGGGGAACCAGCGGCGCGCGCTCAGGGCACGTCATCGATGACGTCCTCGCGCGGCAACTCGCGCTGGTTGTAGGTATTGGCCATCACGTAGCCGTAGGCACCGGCATCGGCGATCAGCATCACATCGTCCGGCGCGGTGGACACCGGCAGGCGGCGGCGCTTGCCGAACACGTCGCTGGACTCGCAGATCGGTCCGACCACGTCGAACAGGCCTTCGGCATACCCGCCCAGCCGGCTCAGGTTCTCGATGTCGTGCCAGGCGTCATACAGCGCCGGGCGCATCAGGGTGTTCATGCCCGCATCCAGGCCGACCCGGCGCACGCCGTCCTTCTCCACCACCTGGGTGGCGGTGGTGAGCAGCACGCCGGATTCGGCCACCAGGTAGCGGCCGGGCTCGATCGCCAAGCGGAACGCCGGGTGCACGGCCTTGACCTCGGCCAGGCCGACCGCCCACGCCTGCAGGTCGAACGGCTCGTCATCCGCGCTGTACGGAATGGGCAGGCCACCGCCGATGTCGATGGTCTCCACGCTGCCGATCCGGCGCGCGAAGCCGGCCAGTTCGTCGCACATCAGTCGCCAGTGCTGCGCGGTGTCCACGCCGCTGCCCAGGTGAGCGTGCAGGCCCACCACGCGGGTGCCCAGTGCTTCGGCCAGGCGCACGAACTCGTCCACGCGCGCGATCGGCAGGCCGAACTTGGAGTCCTTGCCGCCGGTGCGGACCTTGGCGTGGTGGCCTTCGCCACGGCCAAGGTCCACGCGCAGCCACAGCTCGCGGTTGCGGAACAGCTCCGGCCAGCGCTGCAGCGCCTCCACGTTGTCCACGGTCACGGTAACGCCCAGCGCGAACGCGGCTTCGTACTCGGTCCGCGGCGCGAAGCTGGGGGTGAACAGGACCCGCCGCGGCGACAGCGTCGGCAGCACGTTGAACACGTGCTTGAGCTCGCCGTGCGACACGCATTCCAGGCCGAAGCCTTCCTGCTCCAGCAGCTCCAGGATGGCCGGATGGCTGTTGGCCTTGATCGCGTAGTAGCGCTGGTCGATCGGCTTGATCGCGGCCAGCGCCCGCGCCCGCGCCCGCACCGTGGCCAGGTTGTACACGTACCGCGGGGTACCGGCCTGGGCCAGGTGCAGCAGGTGCTCGCGCTGGCCCCGCCACCAGGCGGTCTCGCGCGGCCGGATCGTGCCGGCGATCTCGCGCCAGCGCGGGCCGAACACTTCGCCCTCTTCCACCGGCATGGCGCCGCTGTCGATCAGCTCGGCATGCAGGATCGGCAGCAGGCCGTCGGCGTCGGCTTCATCGATGACGAAGGTCAGGTTGAGGTCATTGGACGACTGCGAAATCATGTGCACGCGCTCGCGCCCGAAGGTCGCCCACACGTCAGACAGCTTGTGCAGCAGCGAGCGCATGCCGCGCCCGACCAGGGTGATCGCCGCGCACGGCACGATGATCTTGACCTTGCAGATCTGCGACAGGTCGGCCGACAGCGCGGCCAGCACATCCGTGTTGACCAGGTTCTCGGACGGGTCCAGCGAGACGGTCACGTTGGTTTCGGCCGAACCGATCAGGTCCACCGACAGCCCGTGCTTCTTGAACAGTCCGAACACGTCGGCCAGGAAGCCGACCTGCTGCCACATGCCGATGCCTTCCATCGACACCAGCACGATACCGTTGCGGCGGCTGATCGCCTTCACCCCGGGCACCGGCGCGGCGTTGCCGTCGATGCTGGTGCCCGGCAGCTCCGGGCGCTCGGTGTCCAGGATCGCCATCGGCACGCCGGCGTCGCGGCACGGCTTGATCGAGCGCGGGTGCAGCACCTTGGCGCCGGTGGTGGCGATTTCCTGCGCTTCGTAATAGTCCAGGCGGGTCAGCAGGCGCGCGTCCGGCACGTCCTTCGGATTGGCGCTGAACATGCCCGGCACGTCGGTCCAGATTTCCACCCGGCTGGCGCCGAGCAGCGCGCCGAAGTAAGCCGCCGAGGTATCCGAGCCGCCGCGGCCGAGGATCGCGGTGCCACCGTCGGCATGCCGCGAGATGAAGCCCTGGGTGATCAGCATGCGGGTCGGCTGCGCGCGGAAGCCAGCAGCCCACGCGTCGTCCGAACGCCACTGGCAGTTCACCGACAGCCGCTGCGACCAGTCGCTCTGGTTCGGCTGCGGCGGCAGCGCCTGCAGCCACTCGCGGGCGTCCATCCAGCCGAAATCCAGGCCGCTGGCGCGCAGGTAGGCCGCGCCGATGGTGGAGGACAGCAGTTCGCCCTGGCCCAGTACGTCGGCCTGCCATTCCAGCGGGCGGGCGGCGGCGCGCGGGTCATCCAGCAGGCCCTGCAGCGCGGCCAGGCGCACATCCAGCGCGCTGGCGTCCAGCTCGAGCTCGGCCAGGAATTCGCGGTGGCGGGCCACCAGTGCATCCACGCGGGCGCGGCTGTCGGCGGCGCCATCGGCGATCGCGGTCAATTCATTGGTGACCCCGGACAGGGCCGACACCACCACCAGCACGCGCGCGCCGGTCTCTTCCGCACGTTTTTTCGCCAGCTTCCCGATCGTGTCCCAGCGGTGACGACGCGACACGGAGGTGCCGCCGAACTTCAGTACGATCCAGCGATCGACAAGGGGGGAAGCTGACATGGAGGTAGGAATGGGTAGGTAGTGGGGGGATCGATCCGGCATGCCGGGCCGAACCTCTGATTCTATGCCAAGCCCGGCCCCCGCAGGGCCTGCGCGGCGGCATCGGCCGCTCACCCCGGACCCGGCCGCGCGGGCTTGTTAAGCTGCCCGACCGTTCCGCCTGACCGACCTGCCATGACTGCCCGCCGATTCCTCCAGCTTGACGTGTTCTCCCCCTACCCCGGCGCCGGCAACCCGCTGGCCGTGGTGCTGGACGCGGAGGGCCTGGACGATGCGCGCATGCAGGCCATCGCGCGCTGGACCCGGCTGCCGGAAACCACTTTCGTGTTCGCACCGCAGGCGGCGGGCGCCAGCTACCGCATCCGCATGTTCAGCCCGCAGAAGGAAGTACCCTTCGCCGGCCACCCCAGCGTGGGCACCGCCCATGCGGTGCTGGAGGCGGGCCTGGCAGCACCGGTGGACGGCGTCCTGGTCCAGGACGGCATCGCCGGCGCGCTGCCGCTGCGGGTGGTGGGTGAAGGCGCCACGCGCAGCATCGCCATCCGCACCCCGCGCGCAGTGGTGGCCGAAGTGACCACCGCCGATGATCCGCGCCTGAAGGTTGCGCTGGCCGGCTGGGCGCTGGGCGAACTGCCGCCTGCCCGCATGTCCGGCGGACGCAGCTGGTGGGTGGTGGAACTGGCCGATGAAGCCACGTTGCGCGCGCTGTCGCCGGACTGGGATGCCATCGCCGCCTTGGCGGAAAGCACCGACAGCATGGGCGTATTCGCATACGCGCGAGGCGCGGGGGCGGACTACGACCTGGCCGCCCGCGCGTTCGTCGGCAACGGGCGGCGCTTCGAAGATGCGGCCTCAGGCGCTGCCAACGCCGTGCTGGCAGCCTGGCTGGACAGCCGCGATGCGCTGCCGGGCCGGGACGGCAGTTACGTGGTCAGTCAAGGGCGGGAGGTGGGGCACGATGCGCGCCTCAGCCTGCACGTGGATGCCGAAGGTGACGTCTGGTCCGGCGGCCAGGTGCAGACCGTCATCCAGGGAATGATCACCTGGTAGAGCCACGCCCTGCGTGGCTGCGCTTCTTTCTTTACCGTTTTCAGCCACGCAGGGCGTGGCTCTACGCAGGGGGCCGGGTCGCCCGCCCCCTTGCGGTTCGGCTCAGGATGCCAGCTCGGCCTCCAGGCTGATCGGTACCGCGCTCAGCGCTTTGGATACCGGGCAGTTCTGCTTGGCATCATCGGCAATGGCGCGGAACTGGGTCGCGTCGATGTTGGGGACCACCGCTTTGACCTTGAGCGTGATCTGCGACAGCTGCGGGCCACCTTCCATCGACAGGTCGACCTTCGCTTCGGTGTCCAGCGAGGTAGGCACGAAACCGGCCTCGGTGAGCTTGGCCGACAGCGCCATGGTGAAGCAGCCGGCGTGCGCGGCGGCGATCAGCTCTTCCGGGTTGGTGCCCTTTTCATCGCCGAAGCGGCTGCTGAAGGCATAGCGGGTCTTGTCCAGCAGGCCACTCTGCGGCGTGCTGAGTTGTCCCTTGCCTGTCTTGAGGTCACCTTCCCAGTGCGCGGTGGCATGACGCGAAATGCCCATCGGTTTTTCCTTTGTGGGTGAATGGCAGCACCAGCGTAGACCGGCTGGCGTTAGCGCCGTGTCTGGCCGCGCCCGGCTGCGGCTACCGGTCGCACCCCAGCGGCCGGGCCCTCACGGCGTTCGCGCGAGGCAGCGCGCAAAGCGCTGTTTCCAAGGCGTTTCGTGCCCCGGCAGGCGTGCCACGCACGCCGCGCTGGCCGGTTCGGGCCACGCCCCGACACCCATTTTTCGGGCATGTCCTGATGCACTGCGGTAACCATGAATGCAGAAAAGCCGAATATTTATGCGTTAGCCTATTGGCGGCGCCGCATTGTTGCCCTACATTTCGCTTGCCGATGGGTTCGGCGCGACCACCCAACCAACCGATCACGGAACAGGAAACCATGGCAAAGACCGCTAAGAAGGCTGCCCCGAAGAAGGCAGTGAAGAAAGTCGCTACGAAGGCCGCCGCCAAGCCGGCAGCTCCGAAGCCGATCAAGGAAGTGCTGACCAAGTCCGGCCTGGTTGCACACATCGTCGAAGCCTCTGGCGTTGTCGCCAAGGACGTCCGCGCGGTGCTGGCCTCGCTGGAAACCGCCGTGGCCTCCTCGGTGCACAAGAAGGGCGCAGGCAGCTTCACCCTTCCGGGCCTGCTGAAGATCACCACCGTCAGCGTTGCGGCCAAGCCGAAGCGCAAGGGCATCAACCCGTTCACCAAGGAAGAGCAGTGGTTCGCTGCCAAGCCGGCCACCACCAAGCTGAAGGTGCGTCCGCTCAAGAAGCTCAAGGACGCCGCGCTGTAATCAGCGCGCTTCCTGCAGTACCCGGACGGGACGGCTTTGGCCGTCCCGTTCTTTTTGGGGCCACCACGACGCCGCGAAACACAGCGTTTCCAAAGGTCGCCCCTGCGCGGCTGGCGCGCGCAGACCCAGCCGCCACGGCCTCCGCGCCGCCCTGCAGCGTGGACGGAACGCACAAGGTGGAACACTGCGTGCGGCGGCGCCTGTCGCCCGGCACCCGTGCCGCGCCTATGGTGGGTCCATCCCCCCACAGTGCACCGCCATGGCCAGCCCCTCGCAACGCTATCGCATCACCGTTACCCCGATCGAGAAGGACGGGCTGCAGTGCAGCGGACGCTGCACGATCGAACTGGAACACCGCGCCCAGCAGGACTGGATGCGGCTGCTGGAAGTGGCCCGCCGCCAGACCGGGCTCAGCGGTGATGAACGCGCCGCTGCCATCGTCGCCACCCAGTTGCTGCTCGACCTGGCGCAGCGCTACGCGGACCAGCCCAGCCACCCGCTGACCGCGCTGCAGCCGCAGCTGGACCAGGTACTGGCCGCACTGGACGGGATCCAGCGCGCGCCCTGAAGCACCGTTACACTCTCCCCTCCTCCGGGGAGAGTGCGCCATGCGTCGAGTCGTAATGCTGTTGCCACTGTTGTTCGGCGGATGCTCCTGCCAACCCGATCCGGTCGCGGGCAGCGCGCCCACCGGGACCGCCGCCGACACCGCCGTGTTGCCCGACGCCGACACCGACGCCGCTGACAAACCAGAACCGGCCACGCCGATTGCAGCGACGCCGGACGCGGTCGCGCCTGGCGCGGCCGACGAAGGCGCCACCGTGCGCAGGTACATGTATGCCCTGCCTGGCAGCGACCGCAGCGCTTCCGACGCGTACTGGAGCGGCGGCCGCACCGGGGCCCGCCCCGACGATGCCGTGCTGCGCGACATCCCAGACCTGCGCAACCTGCGCGTGGACACCGGCAGCCCGATCGCCCGCGACACCGCCCAGCCTTCGCGCCTGCGTGAAGTGCCGGTGCGGGTCCGCGCCACCACCGGCACCGGTACCTTCATCTTCGAGGGCTGGTACCGGCTGCAGCCGCGCCCGGACGAGAGCGGCTGGGAAATCCACAGCGCCTCGCTGCAGCCCGTGCTGCGGTGAACGGGCAGCCATGCATCGCCGCCTCCATGAAGCGCTGATTCAGCCCAACGCGCTATGGTGTCGACGTCCTCCTCCAACGCGCCTTCGCCCATGAAGCTACGCCCCCTGCTCACCCGCCTTGCCGCCTGCACCGTTCTCGTCGCCGCCGCCGTCGGCGCCCAGGCGGCCCCCAGCATTTCCGGTCGCGAACTGTCGGTGGGCGCCAGCGACGTCCAGCAGTACCTGGACACCAGCTTCCCGCGCACCCAGGACGCGCTCGGCGGCCTGATCGCCATGACCATGAGCCACCCCAAGCTGACCCTGCCACAGGGCAACCGGCTGGACCTGGGCTTCGATGTCGCACTGGCCACCGCCGGGAGCGCACCGGCGCCGCTGGGCAAGGTCAAGCTGAGCAGCGGCCTGCGCTACGACGCGCAGACCCAGGGCTTCCACCTGGACCAGCCGACGGTGGATGACTTCACGCCGGTCAACAACGGCGGCCGGCTGGATTCGCGCACCCGCGAACTGCTCAACGCCTTCCTGGTCGACTACGCCCGTCGCGAGCCGATCTACAAGATCGACCCGACCGTAGGCGCCATGCTCGGCGCGCTGCAGGTGCAGTCCGCGCAGGTGCAGAACGGCAAGCTGGTCGTCACCTTCAACCAGGACCTCGGCACCCTCGTCCCCGCCGGCGTCCTCGGCCGGTAGAGCCGGGCTCTGCCCGGCTCCACCACCACGATCACGCCAGCAGCGCCTTCGCCACCGCCTCGGAAAACGCCGGAATATCATCCGGCTTGCGGCTGGTAATCACTCCGTTGTCGACCACCACTTCCGCATCGGTCCACTGCGCGCCCGCATTACCGAGATCGCTTTTCAGCGACGGCCACGAGGTCAGCTTGCGGCCCTTGGCCAGGCCGGATTCCACCAACAGCCACGGGCCATGGCAGATCGCCGCCACCGGCTTACCATCGGCCGCGAACGCCTTGATGAACTCCACCGCCGGAGCCTGGGTGCGCAGTTGATCGGGGTTGATCACCCCACCCGGTAGCACCAGTGCGTCGAAGCTGCCGGCGTCTGCGCCCTCCAACGGCTGGTCGACCGGAACGCTTTCGCCCCAGTCCTTGTCCTTCCAGCCGCGGATTTTTCCGGCATCACCCGGCGCGACGACCGACACCTTCGCGCCCCAGGACTCCAACAGCCGCTTCGGCTCCTGCAGCTCGGACTGTTCAAACCCATCGGTCGCGAGGATGGCGACGCGTTTGCCGTTCAGATCATGTGCCATGTGGGGGCTCCTTCGAAAAGTGAGCCCTTACCATGCAGGTCCGCGCATTGGCGGAGAGTGACCGCGATGTCGACGTCGCGTTCTTATCGTTTGGGCTGCAACATCGTCCCGGTGCACTTCTTCGAGCCGCAGCGGCATTCCCAGATCTTCTTCAGGCGCGCGGTGTGGCGCTCGGCCAGGGTGATGCCGTAGTTGTAGGTCAGCTCGTCGCCCGGCTTGATGTCCTTGATCGCCTCGATGAACACCTTGTCCTCGCGGCGGTTGTCACCCTCGGCTTCCTCGATCACCGCCTCGCAGTTCGGGTCGCAGCTGTGATTCAGCCAGCGCGCATCGTTGCCCTTGTAGTTGGCATCGATCACGTAGTCGTCGTTCAGGGTGAACAGGAAGGTGTGACCGCTTTCCACATCCCCGGTATCATCGGCATCCACGTCGGCGTGGCTGCGCAGCAGCCCCTTGTACTGGATCACCCGCTCGCCCTTCTTGAGCGGCGCCAGCGCGAACACGCCATTGCCGTGAATGGTCGACTTGCGGGCTTGGATCTTCTTGGGCATGTGGCTGGCCATTACGTTGGGATGGTCGATTCTCGCTTAATCTTTGTGATTGCCCAACCACGTCCGCGCCGCGCCCCTGCTGGCGCGCCGTCCGGAACACCTGAACAGGCCGGGTTGGATGCGCCAGCATAAAAGCGTACAATTTCAGTCCGCTTTACGGCTCTGCCCTCCCCATGCTCCGCGTCACCAAGCTTACCGATTACGCCACTGTCGTCCTGACCGTCCTTGCCGCGCGCCCGGGCGAGGTCCTCAGTGCGACCGAACTGGCCGAATTTGCCAGCCTCGAGCCGCCCACCGTCAGCAAGCTGCTCAAGCCGCTGGCCCAGACCGGGCTGGTGGAAGGCCTGCGCGGCGTGCGTGGCGGCTACCGGCTGACCCGCCGCCCCGACCAGATCAGCCTGTTCGAGATCGTCGAAGCCATGGAAGGCCCGCTGGGCCTGACCGAGTGCGCGCACGACCACAGCCAGTGCGGACGCGAGCTGCAGTGCGGCGCGCGCAGCAGCTGGCGGATGATCAACGACGTGGTGTCCGACGCACTGCGCAAGGTCACCCTGGCGCAGATCCTGCCCCCTCTTCCCCTTGTTGACGTCCCCCGCCGCGTGATCGCGGCGGATGTCGTCTCCTGATCCACAGGCAGCCCCCATGGCCACCGATATCCTCGACACCGTCGCCCCCGGCGATACCCCCAACCGCGAGATCCACGAGCAGCTCGGCCGCAAGTATTCGGCCGGCTTCATCACGGACATCGAATCGGACTCGTTGCCGCCCGGCCTGGACGAGGACACCATCCGTGCCCTGTCGGCCAAGAAGGACGAGCCGGAGTGGATGACGCAGTGGCGCCTGGACGCCTACCGCCACTTCCTGACCATGCCGATGCCGGACTGGGCCAAGCTGCAGATCGCTGCGATCGACCTGCAGGCGCTCAGCTACTACTCCGCGCCCAAGGGTCCGAAGTACGCCTCGCTGGACGACGTGCCGAAGGAACTGCTGGACACCTACGACAAGCTCGGCGTGCCGCTGCATGAGCGCGCCAAGCTGGCCGGCGTGGCAGTGGACGCGGTGTTCGACTCGGTCTCGGTCGGCACCACCTTCCGCAAGGAACTGGCCGAAAAGGGCGTGATCTTCTGCTCCATGTCCGAAGCGATCAAGGAACACCCGGAACTGGTGAAGCAGTACCTGGGCACCGTGGTGCCGGTCGGCGACAACTACTTCGCCGCGCTGAACTCGGCGGTGTTCTCCGACGGCAGCTTCGTGTTCATCCCCAAGGGCGTGCGCTGCCCGATGGAACTGAGCACGTATTTCCGCATCAACGCCGGCCACACCGGCCAGTTCGAGCGCACCCTGATCATCTGCGAGGACAAGGCATACGTGTCCTACCTGGAAGGCTGCACCGCGCCGATGCGCGATGAGAACCAGCTGCACGCCGCGGTGGTCGAGCTGGTGGCGCTGGAAGATGCCGAGATCAAGTACTCCACCGTGCAGAACTGGTACCCGGGCGACGAGAACGGCGTTGGCGGCATCTACAACTTCGTCACCAAGCGTGCCGAATGCCGTGGCGCGCGCAGCAAAGTCACCTGGACGCAGGTCGAAACCGGTTCGGCGATCACCTGGAAGTACCCGTCCTGCGTGCTGCTGGGCGACGACTCGGTGGGCGAGTTCCACTCCGTGGCGCTGACCCACCACCGCCAGCAGGCCGACACCGGCACCAAGATGATCCACATCGGCAAGCGCACCAAGAGCAAGATCGTCAGCAAGGGCATCAGCGCCGGTCGTGGCCAGAACACCTACCGCGGGCTGGTCAAGGTCGACCGCAATGCCGAGGGCGCGCGCAACTACACCCAGTGCGATTCGCTGCTGATCGGCAAGAGCTCCGGCGCGCACACGTTCCCGTACATCGAGGTCAAGAACCCGAGCGCGACCGTGGAGCATGAAGCCACCACCTCCAAGATTTCCGACGACCAGCTGTTCTATTGCCGCGCGCGCGGCATCGACCAGGAAAACGCGGTGTCGATGATCGTGGATGGCTTCTGCAAGCAGGTGTTCCGCGAGCTGCCGATGGAGTTTGCGGTGGAGGCCAAGAAGCTGCTGGAAGTTTCGCTGGAAGGATCGGTCGGGTAATCACCTCCGCGTCTTCGTTTGACATTTCAGCCACGCAGGGCGTGGCTCTACACCCGGATTCGAATCATGCTGAAGATTGAAAACCTGCACGCCCGCATCGGCGAGAAAGAAATCCTCAAGGGCCTGTCGCTGGACGTGAAGCCCGGCCAGGTGCACGCCATCATGGGCCCGAACGGCGCGGGCAAGTCCACGCTGGGCAACGTGCTGGCCGGCCGCGACGGTTATGACGTCAGCGAAGGCAGCGTGCTGTTCGAAGGCAACAACCTGCTCGACCTGGCCCCGGAAGAACGTGCCGCCGCCGGCCTGTTCCTGGCCTTCCAGTACCCGGTGGAAATCCCCGGCGTGAACAACACCTACTTCCTGCGCGCCGCGCTCAACGCCCAGCGCAAGGCGCGCGGCGAGGAAGAACTCGATTCCATGCAGTTCCTCAAGCTGGTGCGCCAGAAGCTGGCCGTGCTGCACCTGAAGGACGAGCTGCTGCACCGTGGCGTCAACGAAGGCTTCTCCGGTGGCGAGAAGAAGCGCAACGAGATCTTCCAGCTGGCCGTGCTCGAGCCGAAGCTGGCGATCCTGGACGAGACCGACAGCGGCCTGGACATCGACGCGCTCAAGAGCGTGGCCGACGGCGTCAACGCGCTGCGTTCGCCGGACCGCTCGTTCCTGGTCATCACCCACTACCAGCGCCTGCTGGACTACATCAAGCCGGACGTGGTGCACGTGCTGGCCGACGGCAGGATCGTGCAGAGCGGCGGCCCGGAACTGGCGCTGGAGCTGGAAGCCCACGGCTACCACTTCCTGAAGGACCGCGTGGTGCCGGAGGCAGCGGTCTGATGAGCGTCCTGCTGGATTCCCTCGCCGCCGGCTTCTGCGGCAGCGACGCCCGCCGCGCCGAGCTCGACGCCGCCCTGCAGGCCGGCCTGCCGGGCCCGCGCAGCGAAGCCTGGAAATACACCTCGCTGCGCCAGCTGGAGCGCCGCAGCTTCCAGCCCGCGCCGCTGGCCGCGCCGGAGATCGACCCTGCCCTGCTGGCCGACATCCCGTCGCCGCGCTTGGTGTTCGTCAATGGCCGCCCTTCGGCCACGCACAGCGACGTCTCCACGCTGCCAGCCGGCATGCAGGTGCAGACCCTGTCGTCGGCGCTGGCCGCCGGCGACGAGGCGCTGCGCTTCCTGGGTCGCCGTTTCGAGCGCAGCGAGGAAATCTTCGCCCGCCTCAACGCCGCGCTGGCCGATGAAGGCGTGCTGGTGCGCGTGGACGACGGCGTGCAGGTCGACGTGCCGTTGCAGCTGGTCTTCATCAGCAGCCCCGGCGATGCCGACCTGGCCTGGCACCACCGCCACCTGATCGAGCTGCGCACCGGCGCCGCGCTGGGCGTGGTCGAACACCATCTGGCGATCGGCGACGCCGCGCACCTGGGCAACACCCTGGTGCACGTGCACCTGGCCCAGCAGGCGGTGCTCTCGCACGCCCGCGTACAGGCCGACAGCGCCCGCGCCACCGTGCTGCTGCGCACCGACGCGGTGCTCGCCCGCGAAGCGCAGTACCGCCGCGTGGACCTGGAACTGGGCGCCGCGCTCAGCCGCCACGAACTCAACGTCCGCCTGGAAGGCGACAACGCCCAGCTCACCGCCAATGGCGTACTGCTCGGCAACGGCCGCCGCCATGTCGACACCCGCCTGGGCATCGAGCACATCGCGCGCGACACCGCCTCGGAAATGGTCTGGCGCGGCGTGGCCGCCAACCGCAGCCGCGTGGTCTTCCACGGCGGCATCCACATCCGTGCCGGCGCCGATGGCACCGACGCCAACCTGTCCAACAAGAACCTGCTGCTGTCGGCCGACGCCGAAATCGATACCCAGCCCACGCTGGTGATCGACGCCGACGAAGTAAAGGCCGCCCACGGCGCCACCGTCGGCCAGCTCGACGCCAATGCGCTGTTCTACCTGCGCTCGCGCGGCCTGCCGGCCGAGCAGGCCCAGCAGCTGCTCAGCGCCGCGTTCTGCCACGAGCCGCTGAACATGCTCGACGCACGCCTGACCGATCAGCTGCGCCGCCAGCTGGACATCGCCCTGGCCAAGGCGGGCGTGGCATGAACCTCTCCACTCCGCGCCCGGTGGCCGACACGGTCGACGCCCCCGACTGGGACCGCGTGCGCCTGGACTTCCCGCTGCTGATGCGGGAAGTGCACGGCAAGCCGCTGGTGTACTTCGACAACGCCAACACCGGCCAGAAGCCAGTGCAGGTGATCGGCGCGGTGGACGAGTACTACCGCCGCTACAACGCCAACGTGAGCCGTGCCGTGCACGCACTGGGCACCGAGGCCACCGACGCCTACGAGGGCGCGCGCACCAAGCTGGCGCGGTTCCTCAACGTGCGTGCCAACGAGCTGGTGCTGTGCAGCGGCACCACCTTCGCGATCAACCTGGTGGCCTACTCGTGGGCGCTTCCGCGCCTGAAGGCCGGTGATGTGATCCTGGTCTCGCGCATGGAGCACCACGCCAACATCGTGCCGTGGCAGCTGGTCGCCCAGCGCACCGGCGCCACTCTCCGCGTGGCCGAGATCACCCCGGAAGGCGCGCTCGACCTGGACGCCCTGCGCAGGGCCATGACCCCCGAGGTCAAGCTGCTGGCCGTGGCCCACGTCTCCAACGTGCTCGGCACGGTCAACCCGGTGCGCGAGATCTGCCGGGAAGCGCGCAAGCGCGGCATCATCACCGTGGTCGACGGCTCGCAGGCCGTGCCCCATCGCAAGGTCGACATCCCCAGCATCGGCTGCGACTTCTACGCCATTACCGGCCACAAGATGTGTGGCCCGACCGGCACCGGTGCGCTGTGGGCGAAGCGCGAGCATCTCGATGCCATGCCGCCGTTCCTGGGCGGTGGCGAGATGATCAAGGAAGTCAGCTTCGACGGCACCGTATTCAACGACGCCCCGCACAAGTTCGAAGCCGGCACCCCGAACATCGCCGGCTTCATCGGCCTTGGCGTGGCGGTGGATTACCTGGAATCGCTGGGCCTGGACCACGTGGAAGCGCGCGAAGGCGAGCTGCTCGCGCACTTCACCGAAGAACTGACCAAGATCGACGGCCTGCGCATCTTCGGCACCACGCCGGACAAGGCGGCCGTGGTCTCGTTCCTGATCGAAGGCGCCCACGCGCACGACCTGGCCACGCTGCTGGACCTGGAAGGCGTGGCGATTCGTTCCGGCCAGCACTGCGCGCACCCGCTGCTGCAGTACTTCGGCGTAGCGGCGACCTGCCGCGCCTCCCTGGCGTTCTACAACACCCACGCCGAAATCGAGCGCTTCATCGCAGCGCTCAACAAAGTCCGCAAGCTCCTCGGCTGACCCGGTAGCGCACGACCGTTGGTCGTGCGCCAACCCAACCGCAACCCGCACCCATCACCAACCGACGCCCGGTAGCGCTGGCCGTTGGCCGGCCCTCCAGATCCATCCCCACCCGACATTCACCCAGTGGCGAACGATCCGGATCTCCCGCGATGGGCCACCGCAGCGCCATCAGCGCGCCAGGGCTCCGGTCACGCGATGCAGCACCAGGCCGCGCTGGATACCTTCCGCCGGGGTGCTACGCGTTGGCTCCCACTATTAGATGGCGTCTCGGCTCGGGCGGAAAACGCTCGGGTAATGCGGCCCAATGCAACGGGCACTGTCAACTGTTCCATCCGGCCCGCCATTGTTGCTCATATCGCGCAGTTGCTCTTATCCCACGCCCATCGCCCTGGCCCCGGAGCAGTGCTGGACGATGGTCCCATCGAACCCTGCAACACTGGATAGGCAGGCACTTCGCCCTGCTCAATCCGTGCTCAGCTGATGGCTGTCGGTGAACCCGCCACGGATCGCCACAGTGCGCTTGTCCAATTCAGCATTGAAGTTACCTCTGATCTCCTGCAGGGACGCTTCGGCCTCGGCGCCATACCCTGATTCTACAAATCTTGCCCTTGTTGATATCAACGATCTGTTCTCTGCCCTGCCGAGAAAACCGTTGGGGTCTTTCGCTGCACCTGGGACATGGCTTCGCACGGCGAGCATGATTCACATCACTTGCGGAGGAAGTACTAAGGCAAGTCCTCAAAAGCCACCGAAAAGTACTCCTGTACAGGGAATTGCCATGAGGGAGGAGGTGCCTCTCCGGGCATGGTCAACAGCAGCTGTCCCGGCAGGTCAAATGCTACGACGGAGAACGCCTGGCCACCCGAGAAGTGCAACCGGATACCTGAGTCAACGGTTAGCCCATCTCCTTGCCAACGAATGACCTCAATTCTTACAACCTCGAGGCCTTCCGGTAACTCCAAATCGATCAAATCGTTCACTGAAGTGGGGACAACCCCTGTCAGAACGTCGACATTTATCGTCCCAAACTCGTCCCAATCTTGTGCGGCGGTGCTGGATGACGTCAGTTCAAGTGTCAGATCGGAAGTGAAGCTCAATGTCACCTGCCACACTAAGCGACCCTTTTGCCTTTCCGGCACCTTACATGCAAGAAGCCGGCGCCCTTTGAGCAATGCAGCCAGCCCGCCCGGCTGCGCACCTCGTATTTGCATCGGCAAATAGCGTGTACCGTCTTTAGCTATTTCAATCGTGCTGTAGGGTTTCATGCGGCTTGTCACCGTTTGCAGGAATGTCAATACTTTTTCAGCCCGAGCTATTCACCTTCCGACCAAATACCCCATTTTTTCCGGATCTCCGCTCACGCCGTAGGTATAGCGCATCAAGCCTACGGTGAGGATCCAACCCGGATTGCCAGCGTATCTATTTTGATGTCGCAGGAGTACTCCCAATCCCCAACCCACTGCCGCGCATACCATTTTTGCAACAACGAGATAGCAGTATCAATTATTGTCCTTACGTATGTTTAGGCAGTCCTCCTGCATCGACCCTCATAGAGTACGCCTTAGGGCTCAAGTCGTAGATCCAACGAAAATTGCGGACGAAACCTGGCAATCCACAAACGACGCAACGCGAAATGCCACCGCTCACACGAACCTATTCTGAAGTAGGTGAATCCGGTGTCGCGCCCTCCTAAACTTGACCACCGCTCCTCCGTAATCTCCCAAATATCGTAAATGCAATAGTAAGTCCTGAAGAGACCGACATCCTTAGCGCGAACTCCGCGCACAATCATCCTATCCCTAAGTAGTTCAGGCACTCGACTAGCCGCACCCGAGGCAGTTGCAGCCCTTACGAAGAAGGTTGACTGAAACCCACCCACAGTCGACTCCAACTCTGGTGCTTCAATGAAAACCCCTTGAATCATCAGCTGAAAGTACTTCACCGAATCACTTCCCCTGCCTTAGTTCTTTGTCGAGCCTCTTGGAATCCAGCCTTCCATCAACTCGAAAATAGCCTTGAAATCCGCCATCGCTACCCATACTCCCTCCCGGCATGGGCAACCCGGTTTTCTTTCTTATCACGCCCATTGCCCCATTCCATCTCACGACGTCAGACCTATCAGCCGGCCTCGGGATGGGGTCGGGAATGTATTCCGCAGCGTCAGCGAATGTTCCAGTGCACCTGCCACTGACAATGCACCCACGCTTACCTTACCCCAGAAAGTATGCGCTCTGACGCCCTCCGTTTGATGAAGCGCGAGCGTCTCGATGCCATGCCGCCGTTCCTGGGCGGTGGCGAGATGATCAAGGAAGTCAGCTTCGACGGCACCGTATTCAACGACGCCCCGCACAAGTTCGAAGCCGGCACCCCGAACATCGCCGGCTTCATCGGCCTTGGCGTGGCGGTGGATTACCTGGAATCGCTGGGCCTGGACCACGTGGAAGCGCGCGAAGGCGAGCTGCTCGCGCACTTCACCGAAGAACTGACCAAGATCGACGGCCTGCGCATCTTCGGCACCACGCCGGACAAGGCGGCCGTGGTCTCGTTCCTGATCGAAGGCGCCCACGCGCACGACCTGGCCACGCTGCTGGACCTGGAAGGCGTCGCCATCCGCTCGGGCCAGCACTGCGCGCACCCACTGCTGCAGTACTTCGGCGTAGCGGCAACCTGCCGCGCCTCCCTGGCGTTCTACAACACCCACGCCGAGATCGAGCGCTTCATCGCAGCGCTCAACAAAGTCCGCAAACTCCTCGGCTGACCGCCGCACCCGGTAGCGCACGACCGTTGGTCGTGCGCGGCCTGCAAAGCTCCCTTGGTAGCGCCTGCCGTAGACCGAGCCAGGTTTCTAGCGTCATAAAATCCAAAATGTTCTCGCGCACGACATCACATGGGCGTCGCACCGACTCACATCGGCGGGCCAAGGTGACCGAAGAACCACGAAGTCGCTTGCGGAGTCACCCCACTCTCAGGCCCTTCGTTATGCCAAGAAGAAACCCCGTCAACCCCACGGGATCACCTTCCCCAGGATCAAAATCGTCAACCATTCGCTCCATCACACTATCGAGCCCGTCCAGCCGAGCCACCACCGCGCTCATGAATTCAAGCTGCGCGGCAAACAGTGTTACATCCTGATCGAGACGAATGACCCAAGTGAAGTCAGGAGCAAAGACATAGTGGTCACGAAGGAAGCGACTATCCGCCGACCAGTACTCGCGCAATGAGGCAAGGCTTGGAGCCAACTTCACTCCATTCTCGCCTCGACTCACCTCGTCTAACGACACGACCCCTATGGCATGAGATGCAGAAGGCTGTTGGTTGTAGACGTTGAACCAAGCTCGCCAAACGTCTACCGGAGCCAGATCTTCGTATCGGTTCCGGTCAAACGCCAGCCCTGCCCAACCGCTGGCGATAATGGGACTGTCTGGAGGCTGGGCGCGAGACAGCACTGCGAACAGATTGTCTTTGAGAATTTTGCTTAACACATCAGCCACCATTCCATTCGAACCCAGGCCCAGTCATCAGGCTCAACGCGTCTACCGTTGCTTTGCACTCTTCAGCAGTCAGGCGGGAAAGCTCAGGCGACTGCAGCCCCAGCATCCTGGCTACGGTGAATTCGGCGCCCCAGGATTGAGACGCGATCACGCCCTCCGCGCGGGCGTCGCGATCCTGACCACCAACTGTTTGATTGTGATGCCCAGCTCTGACGTAACCTGCTCCAAAAGTGCCGAGCGGTAACCCACCACCTCCCAGAGTTCACCGCCGTGGTGGACCTTCCAGTTTCCGTAGCGCACACGCAGCAGCTCATCCTTCAACAGACGATCCGCTTCCTCCTCATCGCCTACCCTCCCACCAGACACGTGGTCGAGCAGGCTTAATCCTTCTGCGTGCAACTCCGACGCTACGCGCTTGGCTTGATAGGCCACGGCTGAGTGACTGGAAAGCTGCGATTCAACGCCTTGATCCTTTGGATTCGAATTGCGACTCATTTGGTGGATGCATCCGGCCCAACAGCGTAACTGGCAGGGCGGCCGACACTCCTCAGTAAGCGCAATGCGCCTTTTCGACTTTCCACGACTACCTAATTACCCTCTCCAATCTTTGCTTCGCTGAAGTCGGCGCCATCAGACCTGTGGAAGCTCAGGCCAGCCCCGCGCAAGTCGCAACCTCTGAAAGACGCAAATGCCACATCTGCCCCTCCAAAATCAACGCTTCGTAAATCTGCTCCGTCAAAAACGGCGCCGACCAGGCTGGCGCCCTTAAAGGTCGCCCCACTCAGGTTAGACTGCTTGAACAGTGCGTTCATTGCGCGGACGCCGCAGAATGAAGCTTTACGGAAATCCCCCGAATCGAATAGCGCCGATCTCAGGTCCGAACCATCGAATGAAAAGCCAGACATCGACTTTAATGAAAAGATTGCTCGGTGAAGCATCATATTACGCATGTCTTTGCGAGACCACATGTCGGCAGGAATATCTATAACATCGCCGAGCTGGCTTTCGATCTTCATATCAATGATTTCCCCAATCAACTGGATCAAACCTTAACTCCTGAACCGGCCGAACCTCACTCAACTGACTGGTTGAAACGCTGCCAGGGACAACCGAGGGCTCCTGCCCAAATATTCTACCCGCGACGTAGCGGTGATTGCCGTCCACTATCACTCGTCCGTCTGCCTGAATTGCAGGAGCCTTGCTGCCGGATATCAGTGCGTCTACGTAACGCTGAACTGCGGGTAAGGAGACTGCCTTCTGGGTGGTCTGCATTGTTGAACCAGCTAACGAAGCAGCCGCTCTTTCAGCATTTACCACAATCCCAGCGGACGCCACCCCCAGTGAGGCCCCGCCGATTGCGTCACCCATGGCGATGTCCGCAGCGCCCTTTATCACAGCAGTGGTCGTTGTAGGGTTAGCTAAAGCGGCCGCACCTGCATAACCCACAACTGGAGCAGCGAGCGCCCCGGCTAGGGCAACACCTATCGCAGGACCCAGCTTATCAGCTGGATTTCTTGGCGGCGGGCTTACCGATCCGCCATTGGTCAGATTGTTAACGACTCTAAAAGCCGCGCCACTCTCTCGTCCGTCCGGGTCCGTATATGTGTAAGGACTGCCATTTGCATACCGATACCGATTGAACTGATCAACAGGCTTCTGGTACGCCGTCACCGGGTCCACCGACAGGAACACCCCCAACTGCGGATCCATGTACCGCTGCTGCATATAGCTCAGCCCGGTAGCGGCATCGCTCACATGCCCGGTGTACCCCGGCCCATCCTTGAGCTGCCCACCGACCACGGCACCGTAGGGCTCATAGTCAATCCGCTCAATGACGTTCCCGCTTTCGTCCGTCTTGGCGACCACCGAGCCAAGCGGATCTGTATGGTAATAAGTGAATGTCTGGGCACTGGCGGATGGCACCCAGGCCAAGCACATGATCAGCGCGCAGAGGAGCACAGTACTCATCAAGGCCTGCGGACGGCACAAAAGACGCGCTCTCAGCCCGCGAACTTTTCGCTGCTCACTCATTGGGCATCTCCGATCACCAGTTGCTGGATGGATGGCGGGTTGGACCAGGGCGAACAGCCTGCGGCGTTGCATGCCCGCACCTGATGCGACGTGGCGCAGTAGTTCTGGTTGCTGGAACTGACGTTGGTCAGGGGCCCACTGTAGGCGGTAACCGTTCCGTCCTTGAGCAGCTCATAGCTTGCCGCCGCGGCCACTGGCGTCCACATGAGGGTGCACTGGATGCGTATCGGGCGGGTGGCGGTCTGGTATTTGGTGTTGAACGTGATCGTCGGCGTGGCCGGCGGCAATGTGACCACCGTAGATGCCACATTGGAGTACCCGCTACACCCTGCCGAGTTACAGGCGAGCACGCGATAGGCATAAGTGCCATCTGCGCCGTAGCTGAGCCCGCGCTGCGTGGACCCGTCGCGCTGGATCTCCCCCCAGCCGCCGCTGTTGACGCTTTGCTCCAGCCGGTACTCCGTGGCCAAGGGCACCCCATTCCAACTGACGGTGAAGCTGCCGGTGTTGCTCGAGGCTGGGGCACTGATCGATGTCGCCTGCGGCGGCTGCAACGATGCAACAGACACTGTGTTGGAGTAGGCACCACTCCACCCGGCATCGTTACCCGCCCGTACCCGATAGCTGTAGTTTCCGGTTGGCTTGCCGGAGAACGACAGCCCGGTTGACGCCAACTCGCTATACACGGCCCAGCCGGCGCCGTTGGCGCTTTCTTCCACACTGTACTTGTTCGCGTCCGGAACCCCTGACCAGTTGATCGTGAAGTTGCCACTGAGTGCGATGGAGGGCGCAGAAAGGGCAGGTGCGCTGCCAGGCGGCCAGAAGGTCACCACCGTGGCCGATGCGGAGAACGGACCACAACCGGCGGCATTGCAGCCCCGCGCGCGGTACGCATATGTGCCCGCTGCCCGACCTGTGTACTGCGCGGAGTTCGGCGTGGTGGTCGGGCTCACCGGTGACCAACCGCCGCCGCCCACACTCTCCTGCAACTCATGCGTACTGGCACCCACGACAGCGGACCAGCTGACGACGAAGTTGCCATTGGCCGCCTGCGCGGGCGCCGAGATGGAGGGTGCCTGGGCAGGAGGCAGCTGCACCACAGTGGCTGCCGTGGCGCTCCAACCACTGCAGTTTGCCCCCGCCAGGCAGGCACGTACGCGGTAGCCATACGTGGCCCCGGCTTTACCGCTCGCTGCCCAGCTGATGGCGGCACCGGAATGCACCCCAACCCAGGCCCCGGCGTTGACCTGCTCCTGCAGCTCATAGCCGGTTGCCGCCGCGACCGCGTTCCAGCTCACAACATAGCTGCCGGAGTTGCTGTACGCGGGAGCCTGCAGCATGGGGGTAACGGGCGCAACGATATAGTCCATCGAACCCAACAGGCTGCCATTGAGTTGGACGTACTCGCTGTTCTTCCCAAGGCGGACGTTGTCCTGCCGTCGAAGCACGCCGTCGTGGCCGTACATTGACGTGATGGTAATCCCCGCTGCATCGGTAGACGCTATCCGACGTCCATGCGCATCGTAGCGGTAGGACTCCAACCCCGTTACCGAACGCAGCCGATTGCCGTAGTCGAAATTGAACGCCTGACCGTTCCTGTTGCTCAGGTTGCCCTGCTGCTCATAGCTCAGACCCATCACCGTGGCCCCGGCATCGTTCTGGACGTTGGTCATGCGATTGTGGGCGTCGTACCAGTAGTTGTGCTCCTTGACGCCGGCCAGCTTGGCCGAGCGCAGGTTGTCCAGCACGTCGTAGGTATAGCGCATGATGCCGTCGCCACCGAAGACAGGAGACACGGTCTGCACCAGCCGGTCCAGTCCGTCGTAGCTCATGTCGCGGTTCCGACCTGCGTTGACTCCGTCCTCGATGCGCGACACGTTTCCGGCCGGATCGTAGGAGGACCGGTAGTCGAGGACGCCACTATCGGTCATGTGCGCGGGAAGCTGCCGGGCATTCTGCGCCATGCTGTGCACCACGCCATTGCCATAGGTGAACTGCCGCATGCCGCCGTTCGGGTAATAGCTGATGCCGGTGGCATAGCCAGCGGCACGCGACGGCTGGCCCAGTGCATTGGGCGCGTAGTCGATACTCATGCCACTGGGATACAGCACGTTGGCCATGGCGCCATTGGCATCGTAGCCGTAGCCCAGTGCCCAGGTCGGAAAACCGGTCTGCGTCGAGGTCTCGGCGGTCAGCAGCCGCCTGCGGTTGTAGGTATAGGTGTTGACGACCTGGCTGGCCCCGTTGTCGTTGAGGGTGACGACCTGCGAGGGCTTGCCGTCGTTGAAATAGTTCCAGGTCTGGTTGCCGTTGCCATCCGGGAACGCCAGTGTCTTCAAACGATTGCGCGCGTCGTAGGTGCGATCTGCGCGGCGGCCGGAGTCCACCGCTGCCTGGGCGTCGCAGCTGCTGGTGCTTGGCAGTGCAAGCCCGGACGCGGTCCAGGTGATGTTGCCGGCGCCGTCATAGCCGGTAGCCGTGGCACCGGTTTCAGGCTCGATCGTTTTGCACAGCTGCTGGTGACCGTCGTACACGTAGCTGCGGGTAACCGCGAGGGTGCCGTCCGCGTTGCGACGCCTGATCGAGGTGGGCTTTCCATACAGGTCGCGGACGATATCGGTGAATGCCCCTTCCGGATGCTGGATCCAGCTGGGCGTGTCGTAGCCGGGCTGGTCGAAGACCTGGAAGCCGGTAAGGGTGGCCTGGCCGCGCGGATTGGTGGTGCGGGTCTGGTTGCCCGGCAGGTACTGCGTCACCGTGGTCAGCAGTCCCAGCTCGCTGTCCTGGGAGACGGAGGTCACCCGACCAAGCGCGTCGTAGCCACTCCAGGTGCCCGTGGAGAGGGCATCGGTGGCACCAGGAAAGGACGCAAACACCTGCCGACCTTCCTCGTCATACGCAATGCGTTGGAAACGCTGCGTGCCGGCAACGTCGGCCGCGTCGTACTCACGCGTGACCAGCGGCCTCCAGAGGGCATCAAGATACGTCTCCCGCCGCGCGTTGCCGGTGGCGACCACCTGGCGCCAATGGCCAGGCCCCAGGCCATACTCGTCGCCGCCTACCTGGGCAAACGCCTGGGTGGTGACGTTCCAGTTGACCGAGTCGGCCGCTGGATAGGTGATGCTGGCCACCCGGCCCATGGCGTCGTAACCATACTGGGTGGCAAAACCGTTCTCGTCGGTGACCGCAGTGATCCACCCGTTGTCGTCAACAGTGGCCGAAAGCACCTGACTGTCCGGCCAGGTGATCGACTGCGGACTACCCCGCTTCCACGCTCCCAGAGTGGTGGTATTGCCGTTGCCATCCTGGATCGTGGCCACAGTGCCATCGGCATGATAGGTGAGCGACTGCTGCAGCTTTCCGAACGACCAGGAATGCGATGGCATCGCGTTGCCATCGTACGCGGCCTGCGACACCACTGCGCCGGTGTCGGCATTGGTCACCGCACTTACCTGACCCAGCAGCCAGCGTGCCGGGTCATCGTAGTACTGCGTTATGTCGGTGCGCGAATACCAGGGGCTTGCCTTGGTGACGCTGGTGGCACGAGCGTAGCCATCGAACGCGTTGGTGGTGGAGCGATAGTCAGCACCGTCTTGCGTCACCGTGGTGCTTGCCATCGGCCTGACCTTCAGGGTGCCGATATCATCGCCACCCACGCTCAGCCCGTAGTTGGGGAAGAAGGGTTGGGCCGCCACCTGTGCGTCGGTCATCAGTTCAGAGCGGGTGGAGGACAGCAGGTTCCCGGCCGCATCGTAGGTGCTGGATCCCATCAGCTGCCCGTCGTTCCATGCATACAGGAAACCGTAGTCGTAAACGACCTTGGAGCCGTCGGGCTTGTAGAGCGAGTTTGCCTTGGTGGTCGGGCAGGTCTGGCAGGGATAAGCCACCGGTTGCCCGCTTCCCCAGAGCGGCTGCGGATCGCGCGTGTACGACCAGGACCACCGCAGCGGCTGTGGAATGCCCGGGCCGGAGAGCTCCTTGGACACCAGCGACATGATGTCGAACTGGTTGGGCGTGCGCAGCACGTAGTACGGCTCCTGCCCGTTCAACCTGCGAATGCATTCACTGCGTTGAACGCCGGCGCGGTAATGCCGCAGGTTGGTGAAGTTGAACCTGCCCAGCGCGCCCGACGGGTGGCGGGAGGTCACTTCATAACTGGCCTGCAGGGCGTCCGGACCACCCGCGCAGGTGATGCCCGCTTCCCCGTCCCAGAACTCGAAGCCGGGCTTGAGATTGCCGGTATAGCCGTACTGCCAGGCACTGCCGTCCGGCAGGGTGACTGCGGCCAGGTTTGCCGCGCCGTCGTACCCGTAGGACCAGGTTCGGCCATTGGTGGAGGCGGTCACCAGCTGGTCGTTCTGGTAGGCCAGATCGATTCGGCGAACCTCGCCATTGCGGTCCTCGGCAACGATGGCCGTGGGATTGCCACGCCCGTTGTAACTGTAGGTCAGCGTATTGCCGAACCGATCAGTGACCCTGGTGGCCAGCAGGAACATGCGGGTGCGGGCGATGGTCACGGCGGGATGCAGTGGCCCCCGCGACTGCCGCATGGAGCCGGCGGGCCGCCCGACCGCAACGTTGAATTCGAAACGACGGCCGTCGGTTGTCTGCATGGCAAACCCCTCGCCAGCCATGCCGCCCTGCATGGCGATGCAACTGAAGGCATCGCGCTCACGGCTGGTCCAGCGACGCGGCACGCCGTCGCTTGGCAGCGGGACGCCGGGCTCAGTCAGCAGCATGGGGCGGTCGCCCTCGCCGGGCAGGTGGATGCTTACGCCCTGGAAGACGTCGAAGATGCTGATCGCGCCGCTGAAGGAGATCTCCGGCGACACCGCTACCGAGCAGCGGCTGTCGGTCAGCGCGCCGGTCGAATCCAGCCCGCGCCAACCCACGGCGCTGTCGAATGTCGCAGAAAGATACGGAACATCGATGTCCCAGTTGCCCAGACCCGCCAGCTTGGGGGCCGCAAGGGGCTCGCCGGGACCGATGGGAGTCAGCTCCACCGAGAGCCGCCGGGTAAGACGAACCGGCATGCCCGAGCCGGGCAGCTCGATGTCGGTGACCGAGAAGTCGGTCGCGCCGTTGTAGACGCTGACGTTGTCGCCCATCAGCTCGCTCTTCAGGGCCGTCAACGTCTGTGCCGCCTCGATGCGCTTGCTGTACTCCTGATAGGGCTCGGCGGACCAGGTAGTGCCGAATGTCACGCATAGAACCGCTGCCACGCCAAAACGGCGCGCCCAGAAATCTTTGGTGCCCAAATTCCCTCTCCCTGTTCAAGCCCCGTACGGAGCGTGCTCCCGCGAATCTGTGGATCGGAATCTATCAGATCAAAATCGGATTCATTCCCGAAGCCAACGCAGGCGTACCGCGAAGGAATCTCGCTACCCGTCACCGGCGTCCCGCTCTAGAATGTCGCCATGAGCACTCTGACCTACCGCGCGGCCACGCTGGCCGACATTCCTGCCCTGATCACTCTGGTCACTTCCGCCTACCGCGGCGACGCCAGTCGTGTCGGTTGGACCACCGAAGCGGATATGCTCGACGGCGCACGCATTGACGCAATCGGCCTGCAGGCCGATATCGAGCGCGAGCGCAGCACCGTCCTGCTCGCAGAACGGGATGGCCAGCTGGTCGCATGCGCACACGTCGCCGACGACCACGGCAAGGGCTATTTCGGCATGTTCTCGGTGGACCCGGCGCAGCAGGGCGGCGGCATCGGCAAGCAGGTGATGGACGCGGCGGAAGCCCACGCCGCACGCGAATGGGGCGTGCCGGTCATGCAGATGACGGTGATCGACATCCGCGATGAACTGATCGCCTTCTACGAGCGTCGCGGCTACCAGCGCACCGGGATCAAGAAGCCGTTCCCGTATGGGGATGAGCGCTTCGGCATTCCCAAGCGCGACGACCTGCGCTTCGAAATCCTGGAAAAGCCGCTGGTGGCACAGGCATGAGCGACACCTGGACTTACGTCTGCGCCACCGCCGAGCTGCTGCCCGGCGAGATGAAGAACACCTTCGATGACGTCACCGGCACGCCGATCGTCGTGTTCAACCTGGATGGCGATCTGTACGCCCTCGAAGACCAGTGCAGCCACGAGGAATTCGAATTGTCCTCGGGCACGTTCGATACCACCGAGGGCAGCATCGAATGCGTGCTGCACAGCGCGCGCTTCGACGTGCGCGATGGCCGCGCCCTCTGCGCGCCGGCGTATTCGCCGGTGCCGAAGTTCCCGGTGAAGCTGGAGCACGGCGGGGTCTGGACCCGCGACGACCGGGACTGAGCTGCAGACCTGGATTCCTCGACGGGCGCCCAGCTGAATGGGCGCTTTTTGAAAACGCGAATAGTTAGCATTACCATAGGCATCGCGGTCAGCCGACCGCGCCTGCCTGGTCATCCGTGCCGTCCCTGCCCCGCGTCTTTGGTGCCTTCGCCCTGTGGGCCACGCTCTGCGTGGTGCTGCTGGCGTGCGCCTGGCCAGGTTCTGCGCGGACGCAGGCTTCCAGCGACAGCCAAGCCCAGCTGATCGGCACCCCTGCCGGCCAGCACGCGGTGGACGCCAGCGTACCCGGCCAGCCCGGCACCCCGGTGCCGGAAACGCCATCGGCCGACAAACCCGGCGCGGACGCTACCGCCGACGCGGAAGCGGGCGGCCCCATCCCCGCCGCCCGCCCGAAGCGCGCCGCGTGGGTAGCCGCCGTGCCGCTGTGGCCGGCCGATGCGTTGCGCTGGCAACGGCTTGAACCCTCGCTTCGGTTGAATCCCGGGCACGCCACTCCCCGGGCCTGATCCGGCGCCCACGCTGCGCGTGGGTGCCTGCCGTGGTCTGCGTCGCAGCCATGTGCGCCCTGTTTGTTCTTTTTTCCCGCAACTTCCACCTGCCGCGACGGCCCCCGGCCGTCCGGCGTTCGTCCGCACATCCAGGAAAACCCATGACCGTCCGCCCGACCCCGCTGTCGTCCGCCCTGCTACTTGCCATCGCTGCCCCCGCCCTCGCCCATGCCGAAACCGACGCTGCCAATGAGCCGCAGCGCGCGACCGAGCTGGACGGCGTGGATGTGCACGGCGAACGCGTGCGTGCACAGTCGTCGAAGTTCACCGCACCGCTGCTGGATACGCCCAAGTCGGTGAGCGTGATTTCCCAGCAGGTGATTGAGCAGACCGCCGCCACCACCCTGCTGGACGCGCTGCGCACCGTGCCGGGCATCACCTTCGGTGCCGGCGAAGGCGGCAACCCGACCGGCGACCGCCCCTTCATCCGCGGCTTCGATTCGGCCTCGGACATCTACGTGGACGGCCTGCGCGATGCCGGCAGCCAGACCCGCGAAGTGTTTGCCATCGAACAGATCGACGTGGTCAAGGGCCCGAGCTCGGCCTACTCCGGCCGTGGCTCGGCCGGCGGCACCATCAGCCTGGTCAGCAAGACCCCGAAGCTGGACAGCTTCGTGCAGGGCTCGCTGGCGGCCGGCACCGACAGTTACCGCCGCGGCACCCTGGATGCCAATGAAGTAATCGGTGACGGCATCGCGGCGCGCGTGAACCTCATGAGCCATGACGCAGACGTCGCCGGCCGCGATGCGGTCAACAGCAGCCGTTGGGGCATCGCACCGTCGCTGGCCTTCGGCCTGAACGGCCCGACCCAGCTCACCCTGGGCCATTACCACATGGAAACCGACGACCTGCCCGACGCCGGCGGCTTCCCGTACAACAACCCGTTCAGCACCGGCGCCAATGTGGCCCTCAATGGCGACGGCAGCCCGCTGGTGACCAACCGCGACGCTTACTACGGCCTTGTCGACCGCGATTTCCAGAAGACCCGCGCCGACATCACCACCTTGAACATCTCGCACGACTTCGGGGGGATCGTCCTGCGCAACATCACGCGCTACGGTGATACCCGCAACGATTACCTGTGGACGCAGCCGGATGACAGCAAGGGCAATCCGAACCTCTACGGCACCCTGTGGCGCCGCAGCAACTCGCGTGCGAGCGAGACCGACAGCTTCATCAACCAGACCAGCCTGACCGGTGAGTTCGAAACCGGTGCGCTGCGTCACAGCTTCAATGCCGGCGTGGAGTACAGCGACGAAAAAACCGTGCGCGGCAGCTTCCTGATCGGCGATGTGGTCCGCCCGAATGGCCAGACCACCGCCGGTACCAACAACCCGCTCACCGGCAACCAGAGCTGCCCGACCACCGGGGCTGCAACCGGCTACAACTGCACCGATTTCACCAACCCGAATCCGAACGACCCGTGGGCATCGCTCCACACCGTCACTCGCAGCAACCCGGCGAACGACGTGCGCCAGACCACGCGCACCAAGTCGGCCTATGTGTTCGACACCATCAGCTTCAGCGAGCAGTGGATGCTGAACCTGGGCGCGCGCTTCGATGACTACAAGACCCACCAGTTCGTGCCGACCGCGGCGGCCAACCTGCAGCACCTGCGCAACGATACCTCGTTCTGGAACGGCCAGGCAGGCCTGGTGTACAAGCCGGTCGAGAACGGCAGCATCTACCTGTCGTGGGGCACCTCGTCCACCCCGGTGGGCGTGGACGGCGGCGACGGCGCCGACGGCATCAGCGCCACCATCCAGGACCTGAAGCCGCAGCGCAGCCGCAACATTGAACTGGGCACCAAGTGGGACCTGTTCGATGCCCGCCTGTCGCTGACCGGCGCGATCTTCGAAACCGAAATGACCAACGCACGCGTCACCAGCGATGCCGGTACCACGCAGAACGCGGGCCGCAAGAAGGTCAAGGGCGCCGAGATCGGCTTCAGCGGCACCGTCATGGAAGGCTGGCAGGTCTTCGGTGGCTACACCTACCTGGACGCGGTGGTCGAGGACAACGGCTTCGTCAACACCGGCACCACCGCCGCGCCGATCTGGACCCCGTCGCCGTTCAACGGCAACCAGTTCCCCAACACTGCCAAGCACAGCGCCAGCCTGTGGACCACCTGGGCCCCGTCGTTCGTGCAGGGCCTGAGCCTGGGCGTGGGCGCCAACTACGTCGACAAGGTGTACGGCAACGTCAACAACACCAAGTGGGTGCCCTCGTACACCCGCTGGGACGCGATGGTGGGCTACCAGTTCAACCCGCAGTACAGCCTGCAGTTGAACGTGCAGAACCTCGCCGACAAGACCTACTTCACCAAGGCGTACGCTTCGCATTACGCTGCCATCGCGCCGGGCCGCTCGGCAACGCTGGCCTTCAACTTCAAGTTCTAAGCGATACGTCCTCCTCCCGCGCTCCGGCGCGGGAGGACCTGGAGCCGATCATGCTGCTGCACATTCCCGACGTCCTCACCGCCGAGCAGGTTGCGCAGGCGCGCCGCCAGCTGGCCACCGCCGGCTGGACCGACGGGCGCCTGACCGCGGGCTACCAGTCCGCACAGGCCAAGCACAACCTGCAGTTGCCCGACTCCGACCCTGCCGCGCGTGCGGTGGGCTCGGCCATCCTCGATGCGCTCGGTCGCAACAGCACCTTCTTTTCCGCCGCGCTGCCGCGCCGGATTTTTCCGCCGCTGTTCAACTGCTACCAGCAGGGCCAGACCTTCGGCTTCCACATCGACAACGCGGTGCGCTACGACTACACCATGGAAGGACAGCCGCAGCCGGTGCGCACCGATCTCTCCGCCACGCTGTTCCTGAGCGATCCAGACGAGTACGAAGGCGGCGAGCTGGTCATCGAAGACACCTATGGCAACCAGCGGGTCAAGCTGCCGGCCGGGCACATGGTGCTGTACCCCGGCACCAGCCTGCACCAGGTGACGCCGGTCACCGCCGGTGCGCGCCTGGCCTCGTTCTTCTGGATCCAGAGCATGCTGCGCGACGATACCCAGCGCCGCCTGCTGTGGGACCTGGACGTGTCGATCCGCCGGCTTACCCACGACCACCCCGAACATCCTGCACTGGTGAACCTCACCGGCGTGTATCACAACCTGCTGCGGCAGTGGGCCGATGTCTGAGCCTGTGGCTGCCTTCGATGTCGACGCGCTGGTGCAGCAACTGCAGCGAGATCCCGTCGCGGCCCTTGCCGCGCTTCAGGGCACGGCACAGCGCGGCGATCCGCAGGCGCAATACCTGCTGGGCCAGGCCTGCATGGAAGGCCGGGGCATCACGCAGGACCTGCCGGCCGGCATGCACTGGTTCGAACGGGCCGCCAACGCCGGCCTGGCGATAGCGATGAACATGCTCGGCCGCTGCCATGAACTCGGTACCGGGACCCCGGCCAATCCCGAACTGGCGGCGGTCTGGTACCGCAAGGCCGCAGGCGAGGGCCTGGACTGGGGCATGTACAACCTGGCCAACCTGCTGGGCACCGGGCGGGGCGTGCCGCGCGACGCGCCTGCGGCGTTCGCGCTGTATCTGCGTGCGGCCCGGCTGGGTCACGCCAAATCAATGAACCTGGTCGGCCGCTGCCTGGAGGAAGGCATCGGCGTCGAGGCCGACCCCGACGCCGCGCCTGACTGGTACCGCCGCTCGGCCGAGGCCGGTGACTTCCGCGGGCAGGCCAGTCATGCCTCGCTGCTGCTGGCGGCGGGCAAAGTCGACGAGGCCGAGGCGTGGCTGCAGCGGGCCCTGGCGCACGGCAGCCCGTCGTTCCTCGCCCACATCCAGCCCACCCTTGCAGCCTCGCCCCACCCCAGCATCCGCGCCCTGGCAAGATAGCGCCACCCATGGGTGATACCCCCCACACCCGCGGGAACAAATCAAATCACGCAGATCGGTAAATCATTCCTATTTGCGTTTAAGGCAGGTGCTCCCTACAATTCCCGCCGCGCCGGCCCCGGCGCTTCGACACGGACCCTGTCTTGCGCCATCCCCACCACCACCGCAGCTTTGCCCCCGCCATGCGCGGGCAGCGCCCCGCGTTGGGCACGGTGCTGGCGTGGCTGGCCCTGCTGTCGATGCTGCTGGGCGCCCTGCCCCTGCTGGAACCGCACCTGCCTGGCACCGCCACGCTGGTGCTCCAGCTTCCCGCCGAAGAGTTCCCCGGCGGTGAGCAACGCCTGCTGGAAGAACCCCCAGCCAAGCCGCGCCGCACGGCCAGCGCCAAGCCGGCCGACACCGCCCCGCAGTTGCCACCGCCTCCGTCGGCTGAATCGCTGGAGGCGTTGATGGCCACCTTGGCCGAGCAGCCACCGCAGCGCGTGCCGGCGATCGATTCCGCTACCGCCACCCCGCTGCCCGCGGCGCCCGGTCTGCGCATTCAGCGCGGCCAGGCACCACCCCAGGGTTGATTCCGTCAGTCCCTGCGCCATAAGCGCGCAGGTCGCTGCCTGGCCGCCTGCCCCTGCCCGCCCTGCGGGCATCCCTTCCGCTACCTGATTCCGCTGCGGCCTCCGGCCACGGCGTTCCCGCGCTCGCAATTTTTTCGAGGAAACCTCCCATGGCCAAGCGCCATCGTCGTTGCACGTCCCTGCCCCGCCGCACCCTCAGCATCGCGCTGCTCAGCGCGTTGAGCACGTCCGCCTTCGCGGCAGGCGAAGTCGCTGGCGAGCCCAGGACCCTGGACCAGGTGGTGGTCACCGCCTCGGGCTTCGAGCAGAAGATCACCGATGCGCCGGCCAGCATCAGCGTGGTCAGCCGCGAGGAGCTCAGCAAGCGCCCGTACACCAGCCTGGTGGATGCGCTGCGCGACGTGGAAGGCATCGACGTCGGCATGGAAACCACCGACAAGAACGGTCGCGCCACCATTTCCATGCGCGGCATGCCATCCGAATACACCCTGGTGCTGATCGATGGCCGCCGCCAGAGCAATGTCGGCCAGCTGTACCCGAACAACTTCGGTGGCGGCCAGTTCGCCTACCTGCCACCGCTGGATGCGATCGAACGCATCGAAGTGGTACGCGGCCCGATGTCCACCCTTTACGGTTCCGACGCCATGGGGGGCGTCATCAACATCATCACCCGGCGCAACCAGGACAGCTGGCACGGCTCGGTGACCCAGGGCTTCACCGTGCAGCAGGACGACCAGTTCGGCGATGCGCGCACCACCGACATCTACCTCACCGGCCCCTTGGTCAAGCAGCGCCTCGACGTGGCCGTGCGTGGGAGCTATTACGACAGCAAGGCCTCCAACCCCGAGTGGGAAGCCCTGACCCTGCCGGATGGCACCCCGTGGGAGCGCAGCATCGGCTTCGGCGGTGGCGGCAAGGCGGTGGCCAACACCAACTGGAACACCGGCGTGCGCCTGGGCTGGTCGATCAACGACGACCATGACCTGTCGCTGGACTACGACGTTTCCCGCCAGAAGTACGACAACAGCGAAGGCCAGACCGGCACCCTGGACAGTCTGGCCAGCCTGTGGCGGGTGGGCAATGCCACCGTTCCCAACCCGACCGGCACCGGCACCGTCACCCGCCGCGTGGTGCAGCCGCGCGTTGGCTACACCGCCTACCAGCGCTACGAGCGCGACCAGCTGGCACTGACCCACCAGGGCCGTTATGCCTTCGGCACCTGGCAGACCACGCTGACCCACACCAAGAGCAACAACCTCGGTCGTTCGCTGCCGCTGACCCTGGACGAGCGCGCGGACCTGCAGACGCTGTGGAACGACGTGTGCCGCCGCACCGGCGCGGCCAACAACTGCGCGGCCGGCAGCCGCAACGGGCTGTCGGCGTTGAACGCGACCGAACTGGCGCGACTGGAAGCCTTCCTGCCGCGACCGCTGCGTACCATAGAGCTGGAAGGCTACGTGCTGGACACGATGCTGGACATGAGCTTCGACGCGCACAAACTGACCCTGGGCGGCCAGTTCACCGACACCGACATGATCGACGGCGTGTTCGGCATGGACGGCGCCGGCTACCGCGACAACGTCAAGCAGAAGCACCGCATGTGGTCGGTGTTCGCCGAAGACAACTGGGCGCTGACCGACGCGCTGACCGCCACCCTGGGCGTGCGCTACGACGACCACAACATCTTCGGCAGCCACGTCAGCCCGCGCGCCTACCTGGTGTGGAATGCCAGCGACGCCTGGACCTTCAAGGGCGGCGTGAGCACCGGCTACAAGACCCCGCGCCCGGACCAGCTGTTCCCCGGCGTGACCGGTTTTGGTGGGCAGGGCGTGCTGCCGCTGGTGGGCTCGCCCAACCTGCAGCCCGAAACCAGCACCAACTACGAGATTGCCAGCTACTACGCGGGCGAGCGCTGGGGCTTCAACCTCACCGGCTTCCTCAACAGGTTCGACGACAAGATCGCCAGCGGCGGCACCTTCCCGAACTGCGAAGTGGCGCCGGCGGGCAGCGGTTACTGCGTGGACGTCGGTCCGGGCTGGGCGGCGCTGGGCTACAGCACGTTCACCCAGAGCGTGAACATCGATACCGCGGAAACGCGCGGCGTGGAAGCGGCGGCGCACGTGGACCTGCGCGAGAACCTGGAGCTGCGCGGCAACTACACGTATACGAAGTCCGAGCAGACCAGCGGCAGCGCGAACGGCCAACCGATCGCCGGCAATCCCGCCAGGCACATGGCCAATGCCAGCCTGAACTGGCAGATCAGCGATGCCGTCAGCCTGGCGCTGATCGGCGAAGGGCGCTATGACCGCTATCGCGACACGCTGGTGACCAACGTGGGCGGCGTGAGCGCATCGCAGGTGCGGTATTACGACGACTACACGATCTTCCACCTCGGCGGCAGCTGGGACGTGAACCCGTGGCTGACGGTGAACGCGCGGGTAAACAACCTGTTCGACAAGGACTTCGTGTCGCAGTCGTGCGTGCTGCTCAGCGACAGCGAGTTCAACTGCGTGGATGATTACGCGACCAAGGACCAGCGCCGGAGTTACTGGATTTCGTTGAACGCGAAGTTCTGAGGTCCCGGCGCTGCGCGCCGCCGCCCGACCAACGGTCGGGCGCTACCGGCCCCCACGCACACCGGGCGCCCCACGCACATCGGGCACCCCACGCACACCGGGCGCCCCACACACACCGGGCACGCTCACACGCCGGTAGGTGCCGACCGTTGGTCGGCACACGCCGCAGACCGACCTCGCGCGACCAAGAATTGCGAACCATTCTCATCAATGGTGTAATTGGCTATTCGCCTTCCTGCCGTGACCGTGGCCACCAGCGCTCCCCCTTCCGCCGTGCAGCAACAACAGAACCGCGGCTTCTGGCTGCGTACCCTGCACCAGTGGCACTGGATCAGCTCGGCCGTCTGCCTGATCGGCATGCTGCTGTTCGCGGCCACCGGGATCACGCTCAACCACGCTGCGAAGATCGAGGCCACCCCGCAGGTGGTCAACCGCCAACTGGAGCTGCCGGCCGAGCTGCTCGGCCGACTCGGCGACCGCAGCGACGGCCATGCCCCGGTGCCGCGCGCCGCGGCCCGCTGGCTCGACCGCGAGCTGGGCATTGCCATCGGCAGGCGCCCGGCCGAGTGGTCCCCCGAGGAAATCTACCTGTCCATGCCCAGCCCCGGTGGCGATGCGTGGCTGAGCATCGACCGCGAAAGCGGCGCGGTGGAGTACGAAGCCACCTCGCGCGGCTGGGTCTCCTACTTGAACGACCTGCACAAGGGCCGCAACGCCGGCCCGGCCTGGGGCTGGTTCCTGGACATCTTCGCCGTGGCCTGCCTGGTGTTCTGCATCACCGGCCTGTTCCTGCTGCACCTGCATGCCCGCCAGCGGCGCATGACCTGGCCGCTGGTCGGCCTGGGCCTGATGGTGCCGCTGCTGATCGCCCTGATCCTGATCCACTGAGCCACGGATTTCGTTCCCTTCCACCTTCCCGGAGCCGCACCATGCGCGTCACCCTCACCATCGCCCTGAGCGGCCTGCTGGCCACCTCGCCGGCATACGCCACCACCCTGGACATCAATGTCGAGGTGCCCAAGCTCAACGTGGCCGAGTACCACCGCCCGTATGTGGCGGTGTGGCTGGAAGGGGCCGACCAGAAGGTCGCCGCCAACCTGGCGGTCTGGTACCAGCAGACCAGCAACAGCGAGGGCCACGGCACCAAGTGGCTGCCCGACCTGCGCCAGTGGTGGCGCAAGAGTGGCCGCGAACTGAAGGTGCCGGTGGACGGCCTGACCGGACCGACCAAGCCGGCCGGTACCCACGCACTGTCGTTCACCGACAAGCAGCCTGCACTGAAGACCCTGGCCCCGGGCAACTACACCCTGGTGGTGGAAGCGGTGCGCGAAGTCGGTGGCCGCGAACTGGTCAAGATTCCCTTCACCTGGCCGGCCACCGCCGCGCAGAACGGCAAGGCCCAGGGCAGCACCGAACTGGGCCTGGTCACGCTGTCGACCAAGCCCTGAGTTTTCCCGCCCTCCGCCCGGAGGGCTCCACATTGCCCGCACCTGGAGTTGTTGATGAAGCGCTCGCTCGTCCTCGCCGCCGCCCTGGCCGCCGCACTTCCGTTCTCCGCCGTCGCCCACAAGGCCTGGCTGCAGCCGTCGCAGACCGTAATCGCCGGCGACAAGCCGTGGATCACTGTCGACGCCGCTGTCTCCAATGACCTGTTCTACTTCAACCACGTGCCGCTGCGCCTGGAGAGCCTGGTCATCACCGCGCCGGACGGCAGCACCGTGCAGCCGCAGAACGCGGCCACCGGCAAGTTCCGCAGCGTGTTCGATGTCGAGCTGGCCCAGCAGGGCACCTATCGCCTGGCGTCGGTCAACAACGGCCTGTCGGCCAGCTGGGAAGAGAACGGCAAGCCGAGGCGCTGGCGCGGCAACGCGGCCACCTTCGCCACCGAAGTGCCGAAGAAGGCCAAGAAGCTGCAGGTAAGCCAGTCGGTCAATCGCGTGGAAACCTTCGTCACCAACGGCACCCCGAATGCCACCGCACTGGCGCCGACCGGCAGTGGCATCGAACTGGTCGCGCTGGGCCATCCCAACGACCTGTTCGCCGGTGAAGCGGCCACGTTCCGCGTGCTGGTCGACGGCAAGCCGCGCGCCGGCCTGGCCTTCGAAATCACCCGCGGCGGTACCCGCTATCGAAACGCGCAGGACGAGATCAAGCTCACCAGCGACAAGAAGGGCGAGATCACCGTCAC
Source organism: uncultured Stenotrophomonas sp. (assembly GCF_963519925.1). Taxonomy (NCBI): domain Bacteria; kingdom Pseudomonadati; phylum Pseudomonadota; class Gammaproteobacteria; order Lysobacterales; family Lysobacteraceae; genus Stenotrophomonas; species uncultured Stenotrophomonas sp. Next base: position 81,226 of record NZ_CAUQPH010000004.1, read on the forward strand.
CTGGCCGGAAGCCGGCATGTACTGGCTGGAAACCAGCAGCGAAGACAAGAAGACGTCCATCAAGCAGGCCAAAACCCGCCGCCTGAACTACGTGGCCACGCTGGAAGTGCTGCCGCAGTAACGCTGTGATTCCGCATTCGACCCCATGACCGCTCTGCTCGACATCGCCAGCCTCGGTGGCCACACCATGGGCACCACCTGGCAGGTGAAACTGGTCGTCCCTTCCGGGCGCGACCTGCACCCGTTGCATGCCGGCATCCAGGCACGACTGGATGCCGTGGTGGCGCAGATGAGCACATGGGAAGCGGACAGCGACATTTCGCGATTCAACCGCGCCGCTCCCGGCACCGCGCTGCCGCTGCCGGCGTTGTTTGCCGAGGTGATGGACGGCGCGCTCGACATCGCCCGGCGCAGCGACGGCGCGTTCGATCCTACCGTGGGTCCGCTGGTGGCGCTGTGGGGCTTCGGTGCGCACGCGCATGCCCGGCGCGTACCCGACGCGGCCCTGCTTGCCGCCACCCGGGCGCGCTGCGGATGGCAGCGGCTGCAGTGGCAACACGGCGGCCTGCTGCAACCGGGCGCGCTGGAACTGGACCTGTCGGCCATCGCCAAAGGCTTCGCGGTGGACCTGGTCACGCGCTGGCTGCGTGCCGGACAGATCAGCGCCGCGCTGGTGGAAGTGGGCGGCGAACTGCACGGGTATGGCCGCAAGCCGGACGCGCAGCCGTGGCGGGTGCTGGTGGAAGCCGGACCGGAAGAAGAAGCCGCGTTGGCGCACCCGCCGCGCGTGCTGGCGCTGGACGGTCTGGCCGTGGCCACCTCCGGTGACCGCTTCCATCAGTTCATCCAGGATGGCACGCATTACAGCCACACCCTGGACCCGCGCGTGGGCAGGCCGGTCAGCCGCAGCGCCGCAGCGGTCACCGTGGTCGCGCGCGACGCCCTGCACGCCGATGGCTGGGCCACCGCGCTCACGGTGATGGGGATCGAAAGCGGCCTGGCGTTCGCCAACGCGCATGGCATGGCCGCACGGTTCATCACCCGCACTGCGCACGGTATCGACGAACATCTGAGCACGGCATTTGCCGGGCTGCTGGCCGAACAGGAGGCCGCGACATGAAGCGCGGCCCCTCGAGCGCGGTACTGGGCAACTTCGCGATGATGGCGCTGCTGGCCGCGCTGGCGTGGCTGTTGCTGCGCCTGCACCTGCAGGAAGACTGGTGGCCGGGTGCGCCAACGGCATCGCACTTGCGCTGGGCGGCGGGCAGCGTCGTGGCGTACGCGGCGGTGTGCGCGCTGCTGTGG